>JAJAYN010000304.1 GCA_026786225.1 Burkholderiales bacterium
CTCCAGTGGGGGGCCAATTTTGCAGCCGGGGTTGCCGGCGATTTCACTTGTGCCGATTTCCCCGCATACCCTTTCAAACCGTCCCATCGCCATTTCCAACGAATCTGAGGTGCGCATCCGGCTGATTCGCGGCGCGAATGCACGGGTGAATTTCGACGTGCAGGCATTTTTTGATCCGGAGCTTGACGATGTTGTGATCGTCCGGGCGCACAAGAATCGCCTGCGCCTGTTCCATCCGGTCGGCTACAGCTATTTTTCGATGCTGCGGTCCAAACTCCACTGGAACGAACGGGATCCCTGATGCTGCGTTCATTGGTTATTCGCGATTTCGTCATCGTCGATACGTTGGAGCTTGATTTTGAATCCGGCTTCACTGCGCTCACGGGAGAAACCGGCGCCGGAAAATCGATCATGATCGATGCGCTCTCGCTGGCGCTGGGCGGGCGCGCGGAAGCAAATGTGGTGCGCGTCGGCAAGGCGCGCGCGGAAATCGCCGCTGAGTTCGATCTCACGCATATCAAGGATGCCCGCAACTGGCTGCGCGACAACGAACTGGCCGACGACGACAAGAACATGCTGCTGTTTCGGCGTGTGCTCGATGCGGGTGGTCGCTCCAAAGCGTTCATTAACGGCACCTCGGTTACGCTCACGCAGATGCGCGATCTGGCCGAGCGCCTGATGGATGTGCACGGCCAGCATGAACACCAGACGTTGCTCAAACGCGACGCGCAACTGGGCCTGCTCGATGGCTTTGCCGATAACGAAGGGCTGCTTGTCGACGTCAAAAAAACGCACGCGGCGTGGTCGCAACTGGCGGCAACACGGGCTGCACGCGAGGCAAACGATATCGCCATCAGCCGCGAATTTGAAGAGCTGAGTTATCAGATCCGCGAACTCGAGGCGCTGAAATTTTCGGTGTCACGCTGGGAGGAGACGTTGAACGACCAGCGCAGGCTCGCCAATGCCGCCGGACTCATCGAGTCCGCGCAGTCGGCCATCGACAGTCTCGATGACAATGAAGGAGCCGTACTGTCGCAGATCGATAGTGTCGCCTCACGACTTTCAAAAGAAGCTGATACGGATCCTGCGTTGAAAGAGTCGGTCGCACTGGTCGATTCGGCGAGCGTGGAATTACGCGAAGCGGTTTCCAATTTGCGCCACTACCTGCGTTCGCTCGATGTCGATCCGGCACGGCTGACTGAAATTGATCGCGAGATGGCCGACGTGCAGGAGATCGCCCGCAAATTCCGTATCGAGCCCAAACGCATTCCCGATACCCTCCAGCAAAAGCGTGATCGCATGAGCGCGCTGGGTGGGGGGCAATCGCTCGATGAATTGATTGCAGCAGAACAGGCGGCCAGCGGGATATTCATGGACGCGGCGAAAAAGCTCACCAAATCGCGCCAGCTCGCCGCCAAAAAATTCGCTGCCAGTGTCACCAAATCGTTGCAAGAACTCGCCATGCCGGGCGGCAAGTTTGCGGTGGAGTTCACGCCGCGCGAGCCATCGTCTTCGGGACTGGAAGGATGCGAGTTTCAGGTCGCGGCCCATGAAGGACAAACGCTTGGTCCACTGGCGAAAATTGCGTCCGGCGGAGAATTGTCTCGTGTCAGTTTGGCGATCCAGATGCTGGCCTCGGCAAAAGCCAGCGTGGCGACGATGATTTTCGATGAAGTAGATGCAGGTATAGGTGGCCGCGTTGCAGAGGTGGTCGGGCGCTTGTTGCGCTCGCTTGGCTCGCAGCATCAGGTGTTGGCCGTCACGCATCTGCCGCAAGTCGCTGCCTGTGCTGAGCATCAGTTTCAAGTTGCCAAAACAGCCAGCGATGGGGTCGCAACCACGTCCATCACACGTCTTACTGACAAGACCCGCGTCGATGAGATTGCCCGCATGCTCGGTGGCATCAAGATTACCGACGCGACCAGGAAGCATGCTGCGGAGATGTTGAAAAATGCGTCCGTCAGTTAGCAACGCATCTTTGACAACGACATCGCCTTCCACGGCAGAGTACGCAAGGTACTGCCGATCATTGACAAGACAGATGATCCCGATGGTTTAGATGGGTGGCTGTACGAAGTTGACGTCATCAAACTGTATCGCGGTACGGCCTTCAATCGTGCCACCATCAAATCTGAGAACGCTAGCGGAAGGCTTTTACTCGTCGCAGGACGAGACGGCATCCTGTTCGGGGCAGCGACAGCCGAGCCGAATTGATTTCGCGCACCAAAGTGGGGTGGCCGACCTAATCTTCTTCGGCGCACCCGTCACGGTAATTTACTTCTTCCCACCCATAAATTTTCGCATCGCCGCCTTCGCCAGCTTGTCCGCCGCATTCATCCGCGCAATCGCCTGTACGCGCTGCTCCCATGTTTTGCCTGCCTGCTCAACGCGAAACGTCGCCTTCGCGGCAACGATGTGTGCCATTTTTTCTTGGTCGGAATTTGTGCGCATGGTCAGGTACCTTGAATGAAAGACTCTGCTTTCGATAGTCGATCAACCAGACCGTAGCGTTCGACAATTGTTTCCAACTGTTCAAGATCAATTTCGCGCTGCTCCAAAAACATGGCAACGCGCAAATAGTCCTTTGTCCTGCCCGTCTGCAGTGCGACCGCGCAAAGGTGTGCAGCCGTAAAAACACGGCTAGGAATGCCGTCGTACTCAACTTCGTTTGCCATGCGAATCGATTCGCGCACCAAGTCGTTTGCGTCCGGCAGAATTTGCACGGGCCATTCGGCAAAACGCACATACTCGCGGTCAATCGAGCCACCTGACGCGACAAGCGCATCGTAAATCGGCGTCAATGAAATCAGTCCACTTGGCGACGCTTTCAGAAACACAAACGCATCAATATCCTCGGTCTGTACGGCTTCTACATAAAACGACGCGCCAATGGCACCGCCGATCGCGTACTGGTCGATGACCTTATCGGCGACGAGCTGGTTGAGGGAACGTAGAGCCGCTTGCATTTCCTTACTATTGCATAGCAGAGCAATGGCGACAATATGTCGGCGCGGCGGTGCCGGTGAATTGTGAGACGGTCTGAAGGCAAATAGCAGCTCGCAAACGATCACCGCGGGTTGCGTTTGCCAGAACAAAAGCAGATTTCTCCCATAAGCCGAAATGACAAATAATGAATCAAGGTCAAGCATTGGCGGGGATTGCAGGGCAAAAAACACTCGAAAGCCGCGTCTATGCTGGGGCTCGACAATTTGTTGCGGGCTAGGCCCTAGCCCAGCAAACTCACCCACGCCTGTGTCACCGCGCGGCGTTCATTGACAAGTTCATCAGGCGAAATCCAGGTCTTGAGTTCGTTGTTGTTGCGCGCCAGATGCTGGCGTTCGCGATAGGCGAGATATGCCTTGCCCACCCTGGCGGCGGTGTCTTCATCGAGAATGCCCAGCGCCGCTGCGCGGGTGAGCAAGGCAAAGTTACCCAGGTTGCCGAGGAATTCGGGGTGCTCGCGCGAATACGCGAGGATGATGTACTGGACGATAAATTCGACATCGACGATGCCGCCGCGCGTGTGCTTGAGATCGAGCCGGTCGGGACGGTCTTTTTTTTCGGCGAGCATCTTGTCGCGCATCTCAATGATTTCATCGCGGAGTTTACGTTTGTCGCGCGCGGTGGCCAGGACTTCGCGACGTATTGCTTCAAATGGTGCGGCCAGCGCCGCGTCGCCGGCGCAAAAGCGCGCACGCGTGAGTGCCTGATGCTCCCACGTCCAGGCGCGATGCAACTGGTAATCGTGGAAGGCTTCTACCGTGGAAACCAGCAGCCCTGAAACACCGTCGGGTCGCAGCCGCAGATCGGTTTCATAGAGAATGCCGCCCGCCGTCATGGTGTTGAGCCAACCGTTGAGTCGTTGCGCGAGTTTGGGAAAGCGTTCGGTATCGGTCGCCGTTGCCGGATCAAACAAAAACACGATGTCGAGGTCTGACGCATAGCCCAGCTCCTTGCTGCCCAGCTTGCCGTAGCCGATGACCGCAAATCCTGTGGGCGGTGCCCATCCCATGGCGTTACCTGCCGAAACTGCCCGCCAGGCCAGTACCAGCGCCGTATCGAGCAACATATCGGCCAATCTGGATAATTCGTCAGACAGCGCCATCACGCCGAGGCGACCCTCGATGTCGGCGACGTTGAGCTTGAGGGTGATGACTTGTTTGGTGTGTCGCAGGATTTCGTATTGCCGTTCTGCATCCGCGCTGGCGCTGTCACAGGCCGCTTGCAATTGCGCCTGCTCATTTGGCCAATCGATGCCGCTGCTGCCCACTGGCGCCGCGTGTGCGTCGATGAGTTCGTCGAGCAGGATGGGATGCTTGCGCAGGAAATCGGCAGCCCAGACACTTTTTGCAGCGAGTCGGGCGACACGTTCCAGCACGTGCGGATACTCGGTCAGCAGCGCAAGATAGGTCTCGCGTTTGTCAATCGCTTCGATCAGGTCAAATAGCCGGAAAAACGTGCGCGGCGATTTGTCGTAATGCAGCGCCGCGTGCAGCGCCTGCGGAATAAGCGCCTTGATACGCGTGCACGATTTGTTCGATAGCGTCGGCGTGCGCGGCGAATTGAGCCAGGTATTAGCGCGTTTCTCGACCTCCGCAATATCCTCGGCTGCGACGCCGGCGGTTTCCGCGATGCGGCGGCAAAGTTCAGCCACGCCTTCGGTCTTGCTGACCGGGTCGGTGTTGAGTTCTTTCTCGCCACTGCTGGCAAACAAGGCTTCAAACTCCGTCGTCACCTGCTGGCGATGCCGGTTCAGCACATAAAGCAACGCAGGCCAGTCGGCAAGATTCATCGCCTCGGCCACGCGTTGCCGGTCTTCATCGTTCGACGGCAATAGCTGCGTCTGCTGGTCATCCAGGTACTGCAGGCGATGTTCGAGATTGCGCAGGAACGCGTATGCCGCCTGCAGTGCCTCGACCCGCGCCGGGGTCACGATACCCAGGGCACCAAGTTGCGAGAGCGCCACGCGCGTGGAGCGTGTCTGCAAGGCTTGCTCGCGGCCACCACGGATTAACTGGAACAGCTGCGCAATAAATTCGATTTCACGTATCCCCCCCACACCGACCTTGATATCGTCGAGCCGGTTACGCTTGGTGGCGTCAGCCCGTATCTGCGCGTGCAGGTCACGCATTTCCTCGATGGCTGCGTAGTCGTGGTAGCGCCGATAAACGAACGGCTTGATGAGGCTATCGAGCGCGGCAATTGTCGCGGGGCTGCCGCTAACAGCGCGCGCTTTCAGCCAGGCATAGCGCTCCCAAGGCCGCGCCTGCGCCACGAAGTAGTTTTCCAGTGTCGCCAGGCTGCTTACCAGCGGGCCACTGGCACCGAATGGCCGTAGACGCATGTCCACCCTGAACACAAAGCCGTTTTCATCAACATGATCCAGCGCGCGGATGATGCGTTTACCGAGTTCGGCATGAAACTCGTGCCAGGACCGGTCTGCCGTTGCGTCGCCGTCCCCGGCGTGAACGAATATGAGGTCGATATCGGATGACACATTCAGTTCCAGCCCGCCCATCTTGCCCATCCCGATAATGAGCAATTTGGCCCATTCGGAGCCCGCCATATCGGCCGCCACACCGAACCGAGATAGCATCACCCGCGTGTGGAATTGCTGCGCCGCCTGTACGGTCACGTCGGCAAGCGTCGAGACGGTCGTGAGTGTGTCATTGAGGTCCGCCAGCCCGTTGATGTCACGGAAAATGGACTGCAGCATGGCGCGACGGCGCAATTGGCGAAGGCTCGCATGGAACTGTCCCTCATCGCCGCTGTCCGTCAATATCATCGACCGCATCGCCTCTGCGGAAAGTGATTGCGTGGCATGCTGCCGCAACCAGGGGATCATCCCGGGCTGCGCCTGACACAACCGTTCGGCATAGCGCGACGCACGAAAGGCTCGCGCGAGATACGGGTCAAATAATTGTGTTTCAAACAAAATGTTGTGTCGTCCCTGATTGTTGTCGTCATTTTTCGGGCAGTCACCGTTAAAATAACACGGTGCTGTTAAGTTGCCTGCCAACTGGAACACAAAATTAAAAAAACACTATTTCATCTCGGACGTGCCGGCTCACGAACATTGTTCTGGTTTGCTGTCATCACTTCGATGCTGCTCGTTTCGGTGGTCGTCACGCTTAAATACGTCGTGCTGCCAAATGTGGAGAGTTACCAGTCCGACATTATCAGTCGCGTCGCCGCAGCCAGCGGCATGGACGTGTCGGCATCGGCGATTCGAGGTGGCTGGTCAGGGTTCCGCCCATACGTTGAACTTGAGAACGTGGTGTTTCGTGAGATGGCTGGCAGTACTTCGGTCGACCGGCTCGCCGGCACCGAGGCCCTCAGGCTCCCGCGAATGACGGCGTCGCTGTCTTGGTGGGCGTTGCTGGTCAAGCAGATACGTTTCGTCGATGTGAGCCTGATCGGCCCGGAACTGGCGTTGTCGCGCAGAAAAGATGGGTTGCTGTATTTCGCCGGACGCGCGCTCAACGCGCCGCAAGATCAGCAGGATAGCGCCGACCTGCTGGCGGTGTTACTCGAACAACCGGGCGTCGAGATCCAGCGGGCCACGCTGACCTGGACCGACGATTTGACGCCGGGCAAAACCCTGCGATTTACCGATGTCGGCATACGCATCGAAAAAGGCTTGAATGGACACGTGATCGGCATTACCGCATTGCCGCCGGTCGAACTCGCCCAAAAACTGGAAATGCGCGGCAAAATGCGGCTGCAGAAAAACGCCGGAAAGTGGATCGCAGTGGGCAGTTTTTACGCCGCCGTGAACGATGCCAATTTTGCTGAATTGCGTTCCCATTTGCCAGTACCCGATGCGCTGCGCGCGGGACTCGGCAATGTTCGCGCCTGGATCGATATCGACAATTCTGCGCCGCTATCCGTCCCCACGGCGACCAGCGCTGCGCCTGCCGCAACCAACCCGGTGCGCGCCATCACCGCCGATATCAGTCTTATCGACACCAAGGCGCAGTTGTCGCCGGAAGTCGCGCAGCTCAATATTGCGCGGCTGGCCGGACGTATCGAATACAAGGCGCAGGAAGACGGCTTCACCGTCGGCAGCAAGGCACTGGCGTTGCGCACCCGTGAAGGCGTGACGCTGCCACCCGCCGATTTCTCTCTCACGTTGCAGCATCAGGCCACGACCGGCACGGCCAAAGGCGAAATCACCGCCAGTGGCATCGACCTCAAGGTCTTGACAGCACTGCTCGAATATTTCCCGGTTCCGAAGGAGTTGCGTTCGATTGCCACGCGTTTTGCGCCGCGCGGTGTGGTTCGGCGCTCAAGCTTTGCGTGGACCGGCTACCTGGACAAGATTACGACTTATCGTATCAACGGTGCGATGACGGATTTCGCCATCAATGCCGATGGAAGCACGCCGGGCATCTCCGGCTTCACGGGCACGCTGGAAGGCGACGAGAAGGGTGGCAAGTTCACGGTTGCCTCGAAGAGCATGCAACTGGACGCGCCCGTGTTGCTGCGTAAGCCGTTGAAATTTGATTCGTTCGATAGCGATGGTGCCTGGAAAATAACCGCGGAGGCGGTTGAAGTTGATCTCAGCCGCGTGGCATTCGCGAACCCGGAAGTCGCTGGCGAATTCAGCGGGCACTATTCGCGCTTTCGTGCCGATGGCCCCAGGGCAAAAGAAGAGAAGGGACCGGGATCGCTCGATATCAAGGGCCGTCTCACACGCGCCAGCGCGGTCGCCGTGGCCAACTACCTGCCTAACGGCGCGGCGCAAACGCGCGAATACATCGAGTGGGCGACCCGCGATGGTGAAATTACGTCCGCCGACTTTACGTTGAAGGGAGAGATTTTCGAGTTTCCCTACCACCAGGGCAAGGGCGGCAATTTTCGTTTGGCTGCGAAGGTCAAGGATATCGATTTCCGTTATGCCGTCGGCTGGCCAGCGGTCGAAAACGTCAGCGGGGAGCTGGTGTTTGAAAATACCGGCTTCTCGGCAAAAATTGATTCGGCACAGTTTTTTAACGCAAAGTTGAAGGCGACCACGATCGCCATTGATGACTTTGCCGCTACACCCTATACGCTTTCGATTCAGGGCGAGGCGGCCGCGCGCGGCGAGGACATGACGCGCTTTCTGCGCGAAAGTCCGCTGATCAATGGCGTGGGGGCATTTACCCGTTCGATTGCCATCGAGGGGCAAGGCAGGCTGGAGCTGGCGTTGAAAATTCCACTGCACATACCCGAGTCGGTCAAGGTGACATCAAAAATCAGCGGTACATATACCATGAAGGGCGCGCAGGCCAAGCCGGTGTTTGGCCCGCTCATTACCGGCCTCAATGGCAGTGTCACCTTCACAGAAAGCGGTGTAAAAAGCAACGGTCTCGCAGGGGTCGCTTACGGCAACCCGCTTAATGTGGCGATCACCAGCGGCAACGACGGCGTGTTGACCGAATTCACCGGGCGCGCGGACGTTTCACAACTCGGTGACCTGTTGCCCTTCCCGATGCCGCAGCAGGTCACAGGGACCACCGACATCAACGGACGCATCACGGCGCGCGATGGCGGCGCTGACATCGCCGTTGAATCGAACCTGCTGGGCGTGACTTCCGGGCTGCCGGCGCCGCTCGCCAAGCGCAGCGACGAAGTGCGCAAACTGCGTGTGGCGTTTGCCAACACCGGGCAGGTGAGTGAAAAAATCAGCGTGTCGCTGGCTGGAAATGCAGTGGCATCAGCATCACCTGCTTCAACACTCTCGGATGCGCCTGCGTCGCGTATCGACGCGCGATTCCAGCGTGACTTTGATGCCGGTGGCAACGCGCGCGTTCGCGGCGGCATCGCCAGCGTTGGTGTTCCCCTGACTGCCGCGCCGGTTCCCGAGGGCTTATGGTTTGCGGGCACCATCGCGCTCCTCGATTTTGACAGCTGGCGCGAAGCCTTCAACAAGTTTTATCCAGCGGACGTAACGAATTCGCCGGGCCAGCCTGCGCGCGCGGCGACCAATAACGGCATCGAGATTGCAGGATTTGATTTCAGGCTGGGCGGGTTGGTGGCCTACGGCCGGCCTTTCGAGGCGATGACGCTCAAGGGGCGGCACGGTGGCGATGACTGGCGCCTGACTGTCGATAGCGATGATGCTGTTGGCGACGTTTCCTGGCGTGCGGGGGCATTCAACGACCGCGGGGCGGTGCGGGCCCGGCTGAAAAAGCTGGTGCTTGCCGATGAAGTGCCTCAGCCCAAGGGGAACACCACCGCACTGGTGACCAACGTCGTTACGCGCGAGGCTGATTTTCCTGCACTGGACATCGTCGCCGAAAAATTCACGCTCAAGGATCGCGAACTCGGCGAGCTCGAATTGCGTGCAACGCCAATGGGGGACAACTGGCGCATCGATCAATTGGTGATATCGACCGGCCACGCCAAACTGGAGATGGATGGACTCTGGCAGCGCAACAGCGATCCGCAAAGTCCTGCGGGGGTCGCCGGAAAATCGCGCACGACGATGAATATGAAAGTGGAGTCGTCGAATCTCAATGCACTGTTTTCACAGTTTGGCTATGGTGACCAGCTGAAACGCGGCACCGGCAAACTCGAAGGCAAATTATCCTGGCCTGGGCACACCTACCAGTTCGAGACGGCGGCGTTGTCGGGCGAATTCAAGGTCGAGGCGCGTAATGGGCAGTTTGCGCAGATACCGGTTGGCGCCGGCAAGTTGCTCGCGTTGATCAGCCTGCAATCGATCCCGCGCCGCTTCACATTTGATTTTCGTGATGTCTTCTCCGAAGGCTTCGCGTTTGAGCGCATCGACGGCAATATCAAAATCAATAACGGCATCATGTTTACCGACAACTTCGAGATCGTCGGTACGGCTGCAAATGTGAAGATGTCGGGCGACGTGTCGTTGCCGACGGAGCAAACAAATTTGAAACTGACCGTGGTGCCGTCGCTGGGTGAAGGCGTTGCCATCGGCGCGGGCGTGGTGCTCGGCCCGGTCGGTGGATTGGGCGTACTGGCGGTACAAAAGCTGCTGCAGGGCGCGCTTTCTTACGAGTACGCGGTGACGGGTTCATGGGATAATCCGCAGGTGGATCGCATAAAGAATGATGGGCAGTTGGCGAAACCCGCCAATGCGCCTGCGACACCCACGGTACCAGTAGCGAACGCAAAAAAATCCTCATGATTATTACCAAGAGTTCCGGCCAGATTCCCGACGCTCTCCTCAAGGCGGCAGGCTCCACGCAATCGTTTTTCCGTGTTGCGGCCATCCAGATGGCGAGTGGGCCGAACGTCAAAGCCAATCTGGACGAGGCCGCGCGGTTGATCGACATGGCCGCCAGCACCGGCGCGCGCATTATCGCGCTGCCTGAATATTTTGCCATCATGGGCATGAAGGACACCGATAAAGTTGCAGTGCGCGAACAACCCGGCGACGGGCCTATTCAGCAATGGATGTCCGGGATCGCCGCCAGGCATCGCATCTGGCTCATCGGCGGTTCGATCCCGATGGAATCGAACGTGCCCGGCAAAGTGCGAAATACCTGTCTCGTGTACGACAAGGAAGGCAAGCAGGTCGCGAGATACGACAAGATTCATTTATTCAATATGTCGTTGGGCACCGAGAATTATTCGGAAGAACGCACCATCGAGCCCGGCGACCAGGTCGTCGTCGTCGATTCCCCTTACGGCCGCATTGGCCTGTCGATTTGTTACGACCTGCGCTTTCCTGAGTTGTATCGGGCGATGGATGATGTGGACA
>JAJAYN010000305.1 GCA_026786225.1 Burkholderiales bacterium
GGCGAGTTCGGCCTCGCTCATGTGCTGGCATTCCACATTTTTGCTTTCCTTGCGGTCAATCAGCCATCGCACCAGCCCGCCGATGAAAAGCGGCGCAGACGACGACAGCGGTAAATACACGCCAACGGCAAATGCCAGCGAAGGAATACCGGCCATTTCCAGCACGACCGAAATCATCACGCCAAACAGGACCAATTCCCAAGGCAGTTTGCTATCAAGGATGCCTTTGATGATGTACGACATCAGCGTCGCTTTGGGCGCATCGTATTTGCGCACCTTGGTGCCGTCGGGCCGCTCATCATGCGTGCCATTGATACCGGGATCGACAAAATAAACGGCTGCGCCGTTGTCATCGACCAGATATTGTCCTTCCGGCCCGCCGACATTGCCGCTCTTGTGCCAGACACGATAGGTCTTGGTGTCGGTCGCGGCTTGCGGTCCTTCGAGTGACGCGCGGGTAACCAGCGGCTGGACCTCTGTGCGCAGGCCGGGCGCAATTTTTTCAACCGGCACATAGACGGTGGCAGCCTGGTTTAATCCCAACAGGATCGGGCCGAGCAACAACGCCGAGGCGAATGAGCCGATCATGATGGCGTACTGCTGCAACCGTGGCGTGGCCCCGACCAAAAATCCGGTTTTCAAATCCTGTGATGTCGTACCGCCGTTCGAGGCGGCAATACAGACAATCGCGCCGACCGAGAGTGCCGTCACATAGTAGGTCCCGCCGGTCCAGCCCAGCAGCAGAAAAATCAGGCAGGTGAGCAGCAAGGTAGCCACCGTCATGCCGGAGATCGGGTTGGAGGACGAACCAATCTCGCCCGTGAGACGCGATGATACGGTCACAAACAGAAAGCCAAACAGCACAATCAGGAACGCACCGATCAGATTCATGTGCAATGACGGTGCCAGCGTGATTGCGGCCATCAGCACGATAACGCCGATCCCGACCCATTTCAGTGGAATGTCATTTTGGGTACGCAGGTTCGACGGCGCGCCGTCTTTCACGCGGTAATCCTGCATGCCCTGCTTCAAGCCGCGCCCGATCAATGGCAGCGCACGCACCAATGAAATGATGCCACCTGCGGCCACGGCACCCGCGCCAATGTAGAGCACATACGCGCCGCGAATCTGGCCGGGCTCCATCGCGCTGATCAGCACCGCGCCTGGCGCCAGCGGCACACTCAGCCCGTCGCCAAAAAACTTGATCAGCGGAATCAACAAGAGATAAGTGAGCACGCCACCCGCGCACATGACCGACGCAATGCGCGGCCCGATGATGTAGCCCACACCGAGTAATTCAGGCGACACCTCTACCGCGACCGACCCGGATTTCATCGGCGCACCGAATACTTTTTCAGGCACGTCCTTCCAGCCTTTGAAGGCAATATTGGCGACCTTGTAAAGAAGGCCAATGGAAAAGCCCGCGAAAATGGTGACCGCACTGACGCCCGTGCCTTTAATGTCCTTCACAGTCGCTGCTGCGCGCGACGCTGCATCGGCACCGGCTTTCAATACCGCCGCGCAGGCGGTGCCTTCAGGATATTTGAGCACGCCATGTTGCTCGACGATGAGCGCGCGGCGCAGCGGGATCATCATCAGAATTCCCAGCAATCCACCAAATACGGCGACCAGCAGTACGCGGGTAATTTCCAGATCGAAGCCGAGAATCAGTATTGCCGGCATCGTGACGCCAAGGCCAAAGGCAAGCGATTCCCCTGCCGAACCGGCCGTCTGCACGATGTTGTTTTCCAGGATCGACGCGTCCCGGAATCCCAGCTTTGCCCAGAGGCGAAACAGCGTGATCGAAATGACCGCCACCGGAATCGAGGCACTGACGGTCAAGCCGACTTTCAACACCAGATAAAGCGACGACGCACCAAAGACGATGCCCAGCACCGCGCCCAGAATGACCGCCCGCAGCGAAAACTCGGGCAGCGTCGTTTGGTCGGGGATGTAAGGCTGCATTGGGATGGGCATGGGATTTGTGCCGGGACGGTGTGGTGGAGGGAGAGACCTGACGGGGCACTATATCTCACCGACGCACGCCTCGTGGAATTCTGGATGGAGGGTCGTTGGTGAAGGTGGTGCAGGAAAGTAGCCGTGTACGTCGGGAGGGCCAGCGGTCATGAAGACGGTGACGATCATTCTGGATTTTACGAATCTCTAGCACTGGCGCGGACGTTCAGCCATTTTGTGCCCGTAAGGCTCGCCGAATGGCGTTCTGGCAAGTTAAATGCGGGGTAATCTCACATCCGCGCCAAACGCCGCGCCGCAAGCGCGCACGCTTCAAACTTTCTTTAGGTAGCACGCCTTCAACATAAAACTGCCGCCATCCATCTTGCAATCGACCTCATGGTCACCGCCGACGAGTCGAATGCTTTTGACTTTTGAACCCATCTTCAGTGTCATGGACGACCCCTTGACCTTCAGGTCTTTGATCAGCACGACGGCGTCACCATCCGCCAGCATATTGCCATTCGAGTCCTTAACGACGCGGTCACTGCTGTCGTCGTTCGCTGCGGCCTCGGCTACGGCGCGCGGCCATTCATTGCCGCAGTCGGCGCAAATGAAATTGTCGCCATCTTCGTAGGTATTTTCCATGGCACATTGCGGGCAGGCTGGAGGCGTTGGCACGGTTGGACCTTTATGACTAAATTTACGATGGACCGCTACGGCGCGATGACGATCTTGCCAACGACCTTGCGCGCCGCCATGTCCATCAATGCCTGCGGCGCTTCAGCAAGGGCGTAGGACTTTGAGATCAGCGGCTTGATCTTTCCCGCCTTCATCCAGCCCATCATTTCGGCCATGCCTTTCATGTTCTGTTGCGGTTCGCGCTTGGCAAACTCGCCCCAGAAAACGCCAACGATTGACGCACCTTTGAGGAGGGCAAGATTTAACGGCAGCGCGGGAATGTCCCCCGCGGCGAATCCGATCACCAGATAGCGGCCGCGCCATCCAATGGACCGGAACGCGGGCTCGGCAAACTTGCCACCGACGGGATCGTAAATCACGTCGGGCCCTTTGCCGCCGGTCTCGCGCTTGATGGCTTCGCGCAGGTCTTCAGTCGAGTAATTGATCAGCACATCGGCACCGTGCGCCTTGCAGACCGCCAGCTTTTCGTCGCTGGACGCAGCCGCGATCACGCGCGCGCCAATCGCTTTACCGATTTCCACCGCTGCCAGACCCACGCCGCCGGATGCGCCCAACACCAACATGGTCTCGCCCGGTTGCAACGCGGCGCGGTCGCGCACGGCGTGCCAGGAAGTGCCGTAGGCGAGGGAAAAAATTGCGGCGAGTGGATACGACACGCCTGGCGGCATCGGGATGGTCACTGCAGCGGGCGCGATCACTTCTTCGGCGAATCCGCCTACGCCGCAAAAACTGACGACCTTGTCGCCTGCCTTCACGTGGCTCACACCGGCGCCTACGCTGATCACGTCACCGGCGACTTCCGCGCCTGGGGAGAACGGCAGCGGTGGCTGTAACTGGTATTTCTTTTGAATGATGAGGACATCGGGGAAATTGACGCCTGCGGCACGCACGCGAATTTTTACTTCACCGGCTGCGGGCTCGCGCGAGTCAATCTCTTCAAGCGCTAACGTTTCGGGACCGCCCCAGGCCTTGCAAAGAATTGCTTTCATGATTCATGGCTCGCGCATTCGGAAAGGCAAAACCTTAGCACAGTCTCCAGCAACGACAACCGTAACAAGCGCTACGGGTGCGACTCAAAGTGATGTGGCACTTTGCTCCTCCCTTTGTAAAGGAGGGTTGGGAGGGATTTGCGGTGCCATGAATTGCGCTTGTCGTTGCACTCGACGAACCAAAATCCCCCTCAATCCCCCTTTTTCAAAGGGGGAAGCACAATAATGTGTGTTGCTACACAAGTTTGAATCGCAACTAGCGTTACTGCACGCCCTCGTCAAGCAGGATGCCGTGCGGCAGCGAGACGGTATCGATGCCCTCTTCGCTGAGCGCGATCGCTTCATCGTGCGACACTTTTCCGCGGATATTGCGATGGCTTTCTTCGCCGTAATGCATACGGCGCGCGGTCTCGGCGAATTCCTTGCCGACGTTTTCGGTGTTGGCACGGACGAAGGCCTTGAACTGCTGCAGCATGTGTTCCTGCAAGCTGGGCATCATCGCTGCGGGCATGACTTCCTGGGGGCCACTCGCACGCGGCAACGCTGGAACCAGATCGGTTGCGCCC
>JAJAYN010000306.1 GCA_026786225.1 Burkholderiales bacterium
CATGTTCTATAGAGAAAACGGTCAATTCAAAACCAGCTACGAGGCCGATCAGGCGCTGTTCCCGATTGCACAGGATCGCGTGTTCATCGTGCTCGTATTGCTGGTGGCTTTTGTCGGCATTCCGCTATTGGCTGACGAATACATGTTCCGTGCCATCCTCATCCCATTCCTGATCCTCTCGCTTGCTGCCGTTGGCCTCAACATTCTCGTCGGCTACTGCGGCCAGATTTCGCTGGGCACCGGTGGCTTCATGATGGTCGGTGCTTACGCCGCGTACAACCTCGCTGTTCGCGTACCTGAGCTGAATATCCTCGTCGTATTCGTTCTCGCCGGCTTGATCACCACCGTGGTGGGGATGATTTTCGGCATACCGAGCCTGCGCATCAAAGGTCTTTATCTGGCCGTTGCCACGCTTGCTGCGCAGTTCTTTCTGGATTGGCTGTTTTCGCGCGTGAAATGGTTCACCAATGATTCCTCATCAGGGTCTGTCAGTGCGCCAGTGCTGCAGATGTTCGGATTCCGCTGGGAATCTCCGCTTGAAAAATACCTGTTCGTGCTGTCTGTCGTTGCACTGTTTTCATTGATCGCCCGAAATCTCGTGCGCTCGCACATCGGCCGTTCGTGGATGGCGACCCGCGACATGGACATCGCCGCCGAAATTATCGGTATTCGCCCTGTCTACGCGAAGCTGTCTGCGTTTGCCGTCAGTTCCTTTATCGTCGGCATCGCGGGTGCGTTGTGGGGCTTCGTGCATCTCGGGTCGTGGGAGCCATTGGCGTTCGATGTGAATCGCTCATTCAGCCTGCTGTTCATGGTCATCATCGGCGGGCTGGGCTCCATTCTGGGCTCGTTTCTCGGCGCGGCTTTTATCGTCATCCTGCCGCTGCTGTTGAACCAGATTCCGCTATGGCTTGGGCTGCCAATGTCGACTGCGACCGCCGCGCACTTTGAAGCGATGATTTTCGGCGCGCTGATTATTTTCTTTTTGATCGTCGAGCCGCATGGCTTGGCGCGCTTGTGGGCCATTGCGAAAGAGAAGCTGCGACTGTGGCCCTTCCCGCATTGATACACATTGAAATTGGAATTTTGGTATTGTTGTCTGGATGCAAAGATTGAAAAGCACGGCAATAAAGATGCTTGAACGGTGGTTAACAACTTAGGAGGATGGAAATGAAAAGCATATTGAACAAAGTCGTAATCGCCGTTGGTGCGTTTTGCGCCACGGCGGCGGGCAGTGTGTTTGCGCAGGCCAACGAACAATTTGTGCCTGTTTTGGTGTATCGCACCGGTGCTTATGCACCCAACGGGGTGCCATGGGCAAACGGCTTCGTCGATTACCTGAAGCTGATCAACGAGCGCGATGGTGGTATCAATGGCGTGAAGATCACTTACGAGGAATGCGAGACCGGGTATGCGACGGATCGTGGCGTCGAGTGCTATGAGCGCCTCAAGGGTAAAGGTCCAACCGGCGCGACAGCTTTCAATCCGCTCTCGACCGGCATCACTTTCGCATTGATCGATAAGTCCCCCGCCGACAAAGTGCCGGTGTTTTCTACGGGCTACGGGCGCTCGGAGGCGGTCGATGGCAGCGTTTTCCCATGGACGTTTCCGCTGATGGGCACCTACTGGACGGCGGCTGATATTCTGGTGCAGCACGTTTCCAAAAAAGGCAGCTTGAAGGGCAAGAAGATCGCCTTGGTGTATCACGATTCACCGTTCGGCAAAGAGCCTATTCCGGTATTGGAATTGCACGCCAAGAAGCACGGGTTTGAACTGGTGAAGTTGCCCGTCACCCATCCCGGCCTGGAACAAAAATCCACATGGCTGCAAATTCGCCAGCAAAAGCCCGACTACGTATTCCTGTGGGGCTGGGGCGGCATGAATTCGACGGCGATCAAAGAAGCGATTGCAGTGTCCTATCCGCGCCTGCAAATGTACGGCGTGTGGTGGTCGGCGGCTGAGCCGGATGTGCTGCCTGCGGATATGGCTGCGAAGGGTTACAACGGTCTTGCCTTGCAGCATTCGAGTGAGAAAGATGCCGGCGTACATAAGGACATGATGAAATTCCTGTACGACAAGAGCAAAGGCACCGGCAAGAAAGAAGAAGTCGGCAATGTGCTCTATAACCGGGGCATGATCAGCGCGATGCTGGTGGTTGAAGCAGTGCGCAAGGCACAATCGAAATACGGCAAGAAGCCGGTGACTGGTGAGCAGGTGCGTTGGGGTGCGGAGAATCTGAATATCGACAACGCGCGCATCAAGGCCATCGGCTTCGACGGCATGTTACAGCCGATCAAAACATCATGCAGCGATCACGAAGGCGCACACAAAGCGCGCATCCACACGTGGGACGGCAAGTCATGGAGCTACACGTCGGACTGGTATGAAGCCGACCGGAGCATCCTCAGCCCGATGATTACGGCGCAGGCGAAGAAGTACGCGGAGGAAAAGAAAATTACACCGCGCGATTGCACGAAAGAGAGTTAACGCAACACGCTTCCCGCTTTGAAAAAGGGGGGCCGAGGGAGATTGAACGCGTTTGCGATATCGCTGACACCGACCATGCCCCTCGATCCCCCTTCTTCGAAGGGGGAAGTGCGAAGTTTGCAAGTGAAGATATGAATATTGGCAGCCAAGGCAATTTCTGAATGCAAATGTCCCAACCTATTGCAACCACAGCGACGGCTAAACCTCTGTTGTCCGTCAACGGCATCGAGGTCATCTACAACCACGTGATCCTCGTGCTGAAGGGCGTTTCGCTCAGTGTGCCCGAGGGTGGGATCGTGGCGATTCTTGGCGCAAATGGAGCCGGAAAAACCACCACCTTGCGCGCAGTCTCGAACTTGCTCAAGAGCGAGCGCGGCGACGTGACCAAGGGATCGGTTGAGTATCGTGGTGAAAAGGTGCACCGTTTGTCGCCGTCCGATCTGGTCAAGCGTGGCGTGATCCAGGTGATGGAGGGCCGCCATTGTTTCGCGCATCTGACGGTGGAAGAAAATTTGCTGACCGGCGCCTACACCCGCAATGCCAGCCGCGCCGAGGTGAATGCCGATATGGAGAAGGTCTACAGTTATTTTCCGAAACTGAAAGCGCGTCGGCAATCGCAATCCGGCTATACGTCCGGCGGCGAGCAGCAGATGACGGCAGTGGGACGCGCGCTGATGTCGCGACCCAACATGATCCTGCTGGATGAGCCGTCGATGGGGCTGGCCCCGCAGATTGTCGAGGAGATTTTTGAGATCGTGCGCGACCTGAATCAAAAAGAGAAAGTGAGCTTTCTGCTGGCTGAACAGAATACCAACGTCGCGTTGCGCTATGCCGACTTTGGCTACATCCTCGAAAACGGGCGCGTCGTCATGGAGGGCGCGGCGGCGAGCCTCGCCGAGAATGAGGATGTGAAAGAGTTCTATCTCGGCATTTCGAAAGCCGGCCGCAAGAGTTTCCGTGATGTAAAACACTATCGGCGCCGCAAGCGCTGGCTGGCTTGATGTCGCGGGAGCCATTCGTGTCGATGGTGCGTGAATGACGACGCATTACGATTCTCTCGAAACACGTTCACCGGAACAGCGGGAGGGGGAATTATTCGCAGCGTTGCCTGCGCATATTGCGCACGCTAAGGGAAATGCGCCTTACTTTGCAACGCTGCTTGCCGACGTAAATCCGCGTGAGATTGCCTCAAGAAAAGCGCTGGCGACACTGCCCGTCACACGTAAATCCGATTTGGTTGAACTGCAAAAGCAGCGGTTACCATTTGGCGGGCTCAACGCTATCGGCCCAGGCAGGCTCGCCAGATTGTTTGTCTCGCCCGGCCCGATTTACGACGTCGAAGGAACGGGAATCGACTTCTGGCGCACAGCGCGGGCGATGTACGCGGCAGGATTTCGCGCCGGCGACATTGTGCACAATACTTTTTCATATCACCTCACCCCTGCCGGGTCGATGTTTGAAACTGGCGCACATGCGCTCGGCTGCGCGGTGATACCGGCCGGCACCGGGCAGACCGAGATGCAGGTGGCAACCATCAACGCACTAAAGCCAAACGCTTATGCCGGCACGCCATCGTTTCTGAAAATGCTGTTCGAAAAGGCCGATGAACTGGGTGGCGAAATCGGCTCGATCAGGAAAGCGATTGTTTCGGGTGAGGCCTTTCTGGCACCTGCGCGCGAATTCATCAAAGCGCGCGGCGTGGAGGCGTATCAGACCTACGGCAGCGCTGACCTGGGCATCATTGCCTATGAAAGCGTCGCGCGTGAAGGGCTGATACTGGATGAAAAAATCATTGTCGAAATCGTCCGGCCGGGTAGCGGTGAGCCGGTCGCCGACGGTGAAGTCGGTGAAGTGGTGGTGACAACTTTCAACCGCGACTATCCGCTGATCCGCTTCGCCACTGGTGATTTATCCGCTGTGCTGGCCGGCACATCGCCGTGCGGGCGCACCAACATCCGCATCAAGGGCTGGATGGGTCGCGCCGACCAGACCACCAAAGTTCGCGGCATGTTTGTGCACCCGCATCAGATCGCTGAAATCATCAAGCGCCATCCCGCGATTCACAAGGCGCGCCTGACGGTGAGCCATGTGGATTCCGCCGACGCAATGCTGCTTTCCTGTGAGACGACCGAAGCACTCGATATGGAAGCCGTCAAAAATTCCATCCGCGATGTCACGAAATTGCGTGGTGAAGTGGAATTGGTGGCTAAAGGCGCGCTGGCGAACGACGGCAAGGTGATTGAGGATTGTCGGGTGTATACGTGAAAATGTGAAACTCTAGCGCTGGTGCGGCTCACAGGGGAGAAGTGTCCGCAAAGGCCCACCAAATGGCGATTTACAATATTTTGTCCTGGGAAACGG
>JAJAYN010000307.1 GCA_026786225.1 Burkholderiales bacterium
CGTCGGTGGTTACACCCCGGAGAGAGTGGCCCTTCGGCGCGCCATCTGGCTGGGCTATAACCTCAGCGAGGACATCAATGTCATCCGCAGCGGGGGCGCTGTAAAAGCGGAGTCGCCGATACCGCCTGGCGTAGCCGGCTACGACGCGGCTTTTCGCAATCCATACAGTGAATACAATCCTGCCAAGGCGAACGCATTACTCGACATGTACGGATACCTTGATCGCGATGGCGATGGCTATCGAGAGAACCCTGATGGCTCCAGACTCGTCATAGAAAAATCCTCTGAACCCGATACCACCACCAAACAATTCGACGAATTGTGGCGCAAAAATATGGATGCGATCGGCTTGAAAATGGTCTGGAACAAGGCGAAGTGGCCGGATCTGAACAAGCAATCACAATTGGGCAAGCTGGCGATGTGGCAGCTGGCTTGGGGCGCAGACTATCCGGACGCGGAGAATTTTTACCAGAATTTATACGGCGGCAATATCGGACAGAGCAACCGCTCCAAATTCAAGTTGCCGGCCTTCGACAAACTCTATGAACAAGCCCGCCAAATGCCGCCATCGGCCGAGAGAAACAAACTCTATGTTGAAATGGCGCGCCTTGTTTCTGTTTACGCGCCATGGATACCGAACGTGCATCGGCTACGCAGTGACGTTGTTCAGCCCTGGGTGATCGGTTATGTAAAGCATCCGATATTGAATGCGCCATGGCTTTTTATGGACATCGATGAGACTAAAAGACCCGTGCAGTGAATTGGGGGCGCGATGTTGCTGACGCTATAATTGCACAGCTTTTTTCTTTGAGAAATCAGGGATTTGATCTGAAGTTCACGTGGTTGCAAGTGAACGACAGTGGGGAAATATTTTATAAACCCTAGTGCTGGCGCGCTTTTCAAGGCATTTATGCTCTGCAAGTGTCGTCAAATGGCGATGTACGCATTGTGGTGAGCGTATTTTTTGTAACGCGGTGGGAGTGAGATGTGCGTTTGCCGGAGATAAGAATATGGCAGAGTCGATTGCTGGGCCCCCTGTTTGCGGCCTTGGCTTTGTCAGCGCTGCAACCCGCAATGCATGCACATGCTGCCCAGCAGAAGACGCTGAAAATGGCGTTCCGTGCTGCCGAAACGGGATTCGATCCGCAAAGAATCGAAGATCGCTATTCGGTAGGCATCTGCGAAAACATTTTTGACTCGTTGCTCACCTACGACTGGCTCGCGCGTCCGGTTAAAGTCGTTCCACAGATTGTTGAGACAGTGCCGATTGGCGAGGAGGGCGGTACGCGCTTCACGTTCCGCATCAAGCCGGGGATCTATTTTTCCGACGACCCGATATTCAAGGGTGTACGCCGTGAACTGGTTGCAAAAGACATGGAATATGCAATCAAGCGCTTTCGCGATCCCGCCAATCGCAGTCCGTATTCCTGGCTGTTCGAAGACAGAATCGTGGGCCTCGACGAATTTGTCGCCGCGGCCAAGAAAAGCGGGAAATTCGATTACGAAGCTCCCATCGAAGGCGTCAAGGTGCTCGACAAATACACCATTTCGTTCAAGTTGCGTGAGCCCGACTACAACTTCATCTATTTTTTCACGTTGCCTATCGTCGTACCGGTGGCTCGCGAGGCCATAGAAGGCTACGCCAACGATACAATGGCGCATCCCGTCGGCACAGGTCCCTACATCCTCAAGGAGTGGGTACGCCGATCAAAAATCGTGCTGGAAAAAAACCCCAATTATCGCGGTCACACGCTCAACACGCAGTACGCGAATCCGGCTGATCCCTGGGACACGGACGCGATCAAATATCTGGCTGGAAAGAAGTTGCCGCTTATCGATCGCATTGAGGTCTCGCCCATCGAAGAGGAGCAACCGCGCTTTCTTGCGTTCATGAATCGCGAACACGATTACATCGAAGAGACCCCGTTCGCATTTATCCAGGAGATCCTGCCGAGTGGCAAGTTGTCGCCTGAAATGCAGAAGCGCAACGTAAGCGTTTTCCGCGAAGAAGCGCCCGAAGTCACCTACGACGCGTTTAACCTCGATGATCCCGTTGTAGGTGGATACAAGCCGGAGAATGTTGCGTTTCGGCGTGCGCTGATTCTTGCCCACGATCGCCAGCAAGAAGTCACCATCATTCGTCGTGGTCAGGCGATTGCGGCGCAAAGTCCGGTACCCCCGGGCCTTATCGGTTATGACCCCATGTTTCACAGCATCGAGCAGGAGTTCAATCCTGCGCGCGCCAAGGCACTGCTGGATATGTTCGGCTATGTCGACAAAGATGGTGATGGCTGGCGCGATTTGCCGGATGGCAAGCCGTTCAGGTTGACGTACAAGTACCGTGCAAACGAGGACACAGCCCGTCAACAAGCTGAGTTGTGGGCGAAATGTCTTGCCGCAGTTGGTATCCGTATGGAAGCGATCTCGGTTCAGTTTGCGGATCTGCTCAAAGATCGCAAAGTCGGCAAGTTTCAAGTGTCAGGCATCGCCTGGACCGCAGATTACCCGGACGCGCAAAATTTTCTTCAGCTCCTGTACGGTCCAAACACGAATATTTCCAACGACGCACGCTTCAAATGGCCCGAATATGACCGCTTGTTCACACAGGCACTCAAGCTACCGGATAGCCCTGAACGCAGTAAGCTTTATCATGAAATGAACCGCATTCTGGTTGCATTCGCACCCTGGCGCTATGGGGTTCACCGCATCTTCAATCACTTTATCAATCCCTGGGTACTTGGTTATAAAAAGCATCCCATTTTATTTACGAGTTTTAAATACATGGATATTGACGCCGCTGCCCAAAAAGCAGCCATGCAGCAATAGCC
>JAJAYN010000308.1 GCA_026786225.1 Burkholderiales bacterium
CCTCTGGCGCGTCGAGGATACCTTCGATATATTGCGGGTCGCCCTGCTTCTTCAAATGTTCCACGACACGATGCACTTCAGCGTCGCCTACAAACGCGCCATGCACGCGCTGCGGCATTCCGGAACCCGGTGGCAGGTAGAGCATGTCGCCCTGCCCCAGCAATGCTTCGGCGCCTTGCTGATCGAGGATGGTACGGGAGTCAATTTTCGAGGAAACCTGGAAGGCCACGCGAGTCGGGACGTTTGCTTTAATGAGACCGGTAATCACATCAACGCTCGGGCGCTGCGTCGCCAGCACCAGATGAATGCCCGATGCGCGCGCCTTTTGCGCGAGTCTCGCGATCAGTTCTTCGACTTTCTTGCCGACGACCATCATCATGTCGGCCAGTTCGTCGATCACGACCACGATCAGCGGCAATGGCTCAAGCGGCTCAGGTGCATCAGGTGTCAATGAAAACGGGTGCGGCAATGGCGACCCTTTTTCTTTCGCCTCGCGTACCTTGTTGTTGTAACCCGCCAGATTCCGTACACCGACCGCGCTCATCAACTTGTAGCGTCGATCCATTTCGGCCACACACCAGCTCAGCGCGTAGGCGGCGTGCTTCATATCGGTCACGACAGGGGCCAGCAAATGCGGAATGCTTTCGTAGACGGAGAGCTCCAACATCTTCGGGTCGATCAAAATCAGGCGCACCTCGTTCGCGGTGGCTTTGTAAAGCAGCGACAAAATCATCGCGTTGATGGCCACTGACTTGCCCGACCCCGTGGTGCCCGCGACCAGCACATGCGGCATCTTTGCCAAATCGGTGACGACAGGACGGCCGGCGATATCCTTGCCCATGGCGATGGCAAGTTTGGAGCTCATGTCGCCGTAGACGGTTGAGCCGAGAATTTCCGACAGTCGCACAATTTCGCGCTTGGGATTAGGAATCTCCAGTCCCATGTGCGAGGTACCGGGAATGGTTTCGACCACGCGGATCGACGTGACCGAAAGCGCCCGCGCCAGATCGCGCGAAAGATTCACAATTTGCGAACCCTTGACGCCGACCGCAGGTTCTATTTCGTAGCGCGTAATGACCGGGCCGGGGTGAGCTGCCACGACCTTGGCCAGCACATTGAAGTCCATGAGCTTTCGCTCGATCAGGCGCGAGGTAAATTCCAGCGTTTCATTGGTAGGGCGCTCGATACTTGCATCGGGCGGGTCGAGCAAGGCAATCGGCGGTAACGGCGAATCAGGCAAATCCGAGAACAGCGGGACCTGCTTTTCTTTCTTCATGCGATCCGATTGCGGAATCTCGGTGACGGTGGGCTCGATGCGGATGGGCGGATGATCTTCGATCATCCGTTTCATCTCCACCACTTTTTCGTCCCGCTCCACCACAGCCTGATCGCCCGCTTCGCGATCACGTCTGGCTTCCATTTTCCCTTTGACGGAGAAAAACAGCCATTCGACGCCTGCGCCGATTTTCTCGGCGAGCTTGATCCACGAAAGACCACTGAAGACGCTTAGCGCGCCCGCAGACAACGCAAGAAGCAAAACCGTGCCCCCAAGGAAGCCCAATCCGGTCTCCACCGCGCCTGCGAGCAACCCGCCAACTACACCGCCGGGTCCATTGGGCAACGATGTCGTAACCGAATGCAGACGCAATGCCTCAAGCGTGGACGATGCGACCAGCAACAGCACGAAACCAGTCATGGCGATGGCGAGGTTGCGTTGATCGAACATGCTCCAGATTTCAACGCGCCTGAACAGGCGGATCACCACCCAGGCAGCCAGCAACACCAGCCACCATGCGGACAGGCCGAATACGCCAAAGGCGAATTGTGAAATGGTGGCACCCATGGCACCGCCCTTGTTCAGGACTTGCCCTTCCTTGCCGGTGTAAAACCAGCCGGGGTCACTCGCGTGGAAGCTTGCGAAAATTAGTACCAGATAAACGGCCAGCGCCATGAAAACGAGCCAGCCTGCCTCACGCATGAGACGCGAAAGCCGCGTCGATTGCGGCGTCTCCGCACGCGAAGGTGGTGCGGTGGAGTCAAAACTTTCGTTCAGGTCACTTGCGCTCATTGAGCGGAATTATAGCTGCTGAGGTCGCACCGGGCACCGCGAAACAGCATCGCCATGCCAACTAATTTAAAACGACGGCGGCAATTTCTGGTCGTGAATCGTGATCGTTTTGGATTCCACTGAAATATAGCCGCGCTCGGTAAGGTCTTTCAGGATGCGATTGACCATTTCGCGCGAAGCACCGACCATATTGGCGATGTCCTGTTGCGAAAGTTTCTCACCCACAATGAGCTTGCCGTTGTTGACGATCGCAAGTTCGAGCAGCGTATTGGCAACCCGGCCATAAACATCCATCAACGCCAGCGTTGAAATCTTGCGGTCCGCATCGCGCAAACGCTTGGCCAGCGCCTGCATGACGAGGGCGGCGATGCGGGGCGCTTTCTCGATACACATCTCAAACGCCTGATGCGAGAGGATGCGAAACGTTGAGGATTCAAGCGTGGAAACCGACGCGGAGCGCGGCTGCTTGTCGATCAGGGCCATTTCACCGAAGAAATCGCCGGGGCCGAGAATTTTGAGAATGATTTCGCGACCATCCTCATCACCGATAAACACCTTGACGCGACCGGTCTCGATCAAGTACAGGGAGTCACCGTCCTGCCCCTCGGTGAACATCACAGTGCCCTTGGGCACCGGCTTTTCAATCGCAAGGTCACCGATCAAGGCCAAGTCTGAATCGCTCAGGTCTTTGAATAGCGGTATGGAACGTAACATATTGCCTCCTGCCAACAATTTTGTATGTCATCCAAGCGCCGGGAAGCAAAAATTGCGCGCTCGCGTGCCGTTAGTCTCTCACAGTTACAGGGTAAGGCTGTATCGAAAATTTGCGCGTCGCTTACCAATGGATCAGATTGATTTTTGGCGCCGCCCCCTCATTTACCAATGAGCGATCCGATTTGTCATCCGGTCGCTCGGTTAAAATATTGCACAAATCAAGTTCAGAGAGAAAAGCATGTCCACACAGCATCATCGCCTTATTATCCTGGG
Organism: Burkholderiales bacterium; assembly: GCA_026786225.1. Taxonomy (GTDB): domain Bacteria; phylum Pseudomonadota; class Gammaproteobacteria; order Burkholderiales; family Usitatibacteraceae; genus UKL13-2. The sequence continues at coordinate 3,056 of JAJAYN010000308.1, forward strand.
CTCCGGCCCAGCCGGCTATACCGCCGCCATCTATGCTGCACGCGCCAATCTGAAACCGGTGTTGATCACCGGCATGGCGCAGGGCGGGCAATTGATGACGACCACCGAGGTCGAAAACTGGCC
>JAJAYN010000309.1 GCA_026786225.1 Burkholderiales bacterium
CAATGGCACTGTCCGCACCCTGCCACCCACGGAGAAACATGAGCAAATTATCGTTACTTGACCTAGGGTTTTTTATCGCCGAAACAGAGGCCAGCCCCAAGCACGTCGCAGGCTTGCTGGTCTGCAAACGACCCCCTAAGGCCACCGTCGGCTTTGCAAAGGCGCTGTACCGCGAACTACTCACGTTCACCGATGTGAAGCCGCCGTTCAATCGCATCATCGTATTCGCAGCGACGGCGATGCCACATTGGCAGGATGTGGAAGTAGTCGACCTTGATCAGCATGTTTTTCATCACAAGCTCGGCAAAGGGAAAAACGACCAGCAATCGCTCTACGATTTCGTCGCCAAGCTGCACACGCCGTTGTTGGATCGCACCCGTCCACTTTGGGAGATTCACGTCATCGACGGCCTGGCGGGCGGGCGCTTTGCACTCTATCAAAAAATGCACCACGCCTATGCCGACGGCGTCACCATGACACGCTGGACTGCCGAAGGCATGGCGCATTCCGCCGATGATCTCGCGCTCACGCCGGTTTGGACGCTCAAGCATGGTGGACACGGCGCGAAGCGCAAGAAACGCAGCCAGGAATTGATGCAATCGTTATGGCGTGATGCCGGTGGTACCGGCCGACGGCTGCTGGGCATCGGGCGACTGGCGGCGATGCTGTTTTTGGAAAGCGTCAAACTCACCAAGAATGCGATCGCGTTACCGTTCGTATCGAGCGCCAAAACACCACTAACCGGACAGGTGACCGCGGGGCGTCAATTTACGACAGCGGGTGTTTCGATGGAGCGCGTCGACCGTATTCGTAAGCGCACCCGATCCACGCTAAACCATATCGCGCTTACCTGCCTGGACGGTGCCTTGCGGCGCTACCTTAGTGATCAGGGTGTTGAACTGAAGCAACCGATCATTATTCAAATGCCAGTCAACCTGCGTAAGGAGGGCGAAAAAACGGCAGGCAACAAACTTGGCATCATCCTGGTGGAGTTGTCGCCGCCGACGGACGATCCCTACGTGCGTCTACGCAACATTGGCTTTTCGTTACGCAATGTACGCACCATGATCGATAACGTCGCGCCGGAAGCCATCGAGTCGTACACCATTATCACGGCACTGGTGGCGCAGATCGCCGAAATGCTAAAGCTATCCAATCGGCTGCCACCGATGGGTAACACGTTGGTTTCCAATGTGCCGGGGCCGAAGGAACACTTGTACATCAAAGGCGCGAAAGTCGAAGAGATGCATCCCATCAGCACGCTACCACCCAGCAACCTGCTCAATATCACGCTATTCAGCTACGCCGGCGATCTTTTCTTTGGTTTGATCGCGACCGACGAATTGCCCAACCTTTCCCGGCTGGGCACCTACGTGCAGGAGGCGTTTGCCGAGTTGGAAGAATCAATGCGTGATGCGCATGTGGCGTAATCGCGGTTGATCGTTGCATCCGGGAATAGTTTTGCAAACTCTAGCATTGGCGCGGTTCTACAAGCATAAATGTCTGGAAGTGCGCGCCCGTTCTAGAGTTTCCAAGGCAATCGTCAAGCGTGTGGCTCATCCATAGCGCAATGCGACTTCAGCCGCGCTTGCGGTAGCGCGCGCCGCAACCCCGGTATCATTGCCGCTGTCCTTACGTTTCCTGGAGTTTTCATGTCAGACAAGCCCGGCAAGTTTCGTCGCGCGTTCAGCGGTTTCTGGTGGTTTCTCGATGCAAGCCGTCGCGCCATTTTTAATCTGCTCTTCCTCTTCATTTTGGTTGTCATCATCGTAGTCCTCGTCAAGGGGAGCCCGAAAATTGACGACAAAACGGCGTTGGTTCTTAACCTCAAGGGGCCGCTGGTTGAGCAGCGCGCCGGTAGTTCGCCAGATCGCATCATCAGTGAGCTGCAAGGGGGCACCACCGCACAAACGCAGTTGCGCGATGTACTCGCGGTGCTCGATGCAGCAGCCAAGGATTCAAAAATTGATCGCGTCGTATTGATACTCGATGATTTTGGTGGTGGCGGTCTGGCAACGTTGCGCGAAGTGGCGGCAGCCCTTGAACGCTTCAAGGCAAGCGGCAAGCAAGTCGTGGCCTGGGGTGGCAATTACGACCAGCGCGCCTATTACCTGGCCGCGCACGCCAACGAGGTTTTCCTGCACCCGATGGGTGCGGCGATCGTCGAAGGCTATGGACGCTATCGTAATTACTACAAGGACGCGCTCGATCGGCTCGGCATTCAGGCTAATGTCCTTCGCGTCGGTACATACAAAAGTTTCGGCGAGCCCTACGTCGCCAATGCGCCATCGAAGGCGACGATTGAATCAGATACCTTTTTTTATAACGACCTGTGGGCCACATATACAAGCGCCGTCGAGAAGGCGCGTAAGTTACCCGCTGGCGCCATTAATAAAAGTATTGAAGCGCTGCCGCAGAGCTTTATCGCAGTCAACGGCGACGCAGGCAAGCTTGCACTTCAAGACAAGTACGTAGATGGTCTGAAGACACGCGATGAGTTTCGCGAGCTGATGATTCAGCGCGGTGCCAAGGACGAAGAAAGTAAATCCTTTCGTCAGGTTTCGTTTGACGCTTACCTGAGTACCCTCAGGCCCCAACGCATCGGCGATGCGGTTGCCATCGTCGTGGCTGAAGGTGAAATCAGCGATGGAACCGCGCCACCCGGACGCATCGGCGGCCGCTCGACTTCAGAATTGATTCGCAAAGCACGCGATGACGACAAAGTGAAGGCGCTGGTATTGCGCGTGAACTCGCCCGGTGGCAGCGCATATGGATCCGAACTTATTCGCCGTGAACTCGAACTCACGCGTAAAGCCGGCAAGCCAGTCGTGGTGTCGATGGGCAACGTCGCCGCATCGGGTGGCTACTGGATCTCAATGGCGGCTGACGAAATCATCGCCGACGCTGCCACCGTGACCGGCTCCATCGGCGTATTTGCCATGCTGCCCACGGGTGAGAAGGCGATGGAAAAGCTCTCTGTCAGTACCGGCGGCGTCACCACCACGTGGCTGGGCGGCGCATACGACCCGCGTCGCGGGCTCGATCCACGCTTTGCCCAAATCGTGCAGGCCGCCATCGGCAATATCTATACCGATTTCACAACGAAAGCCGCTACTGCGCGCAAAACCACACCGGAAAAAATCGACGAAGTCGGGCAAGGCCGAGTGTGGAC
>JAJAYN010000310.1 GCA_026786225.1 Burkholderiales bacterium
CCGATGAACATGCCGCAACTCGCTACCATGCTCGACATCGGTGACGACGAGATGGATGGCTTCTCGCGGCGCCTGGCGGCCATGGAGCGTGAGGCGCAGGTGATGCGCAATCGCCAGGGCGATATCTGCCTCGTTGAAAAGCTCGATCTGATTCCCGGTCGCGTGCAGGGGCACCCTGACGGCTTTGGTTTTCTGGTGCCCGATAACGGTTCCGACGATCTTTTTCTCGGGCCGAAGCAAATGCACAAGGTGCTCGATGGGGACCGCGCCATGGTTCGCGAGGTCGGTGTGGATCGCCGCGGACGCCGGGAAGGATCCATCGTTGAGGTGCTCGAGCGCAAGAACACCAAACTGGTCGGCCGCTTGTTTTCCGAGCGCGGCGTGCTGTTTGTGGTCGCCGAGAATAAACGTATCAGTCAGGACATCCTCGTCGAACCCGGCTTCGATGGCGGCGCCAAAAGCGGACAGGTGGTGATGGTCGATCTGGTTGCACAGCCGGCCAAGAACTCCGAGCCGGTCGCGCGCGTAACCGAAGTACTGGGCAACTATGCGGACCCGGGGATGGAAATAGAAATCGCGCTGCGCAAGCACGACTTGCCATATATCTGGCCCGATGACGTGGAAGCGCTGGAAAAAAAGGTGCCGAAAAAAGTTACTGCTGCCGACATGAAAGGCCGCGCCGATTTGCGCGATCTGCCGGTTGTGACGATCGATGGCGAAACCGCCCGCGATTTTGACGACGCGGTTTATTGCGAACGTCAAGGCAAGGGTTTCCGTCTGCTGGTCGCAATTGCTGACGTATCGCACTATGTAAAAACCGGCGACGCACTGGATCGTGAAGCGCGTTTGCGTGGCAATTCCGTTTATTTTCCGCGCCGTGTGATCCCGATGCTGCCTGAGGCATTGTCCAACGAGATGTGTTCGCTGAAGCCCAACGTGGACCGTCTGGCATTGGTCTGCGAAATGTCGATTTCATCGACCGGAGAAATCAAGCGCTACGAGTTCATGGAAGCGGTGTTCCATTCCGCTGCGCGACTGACCTACACCAACGTGGCCAAGCTTCTTTATGCGAATGAGCCCGATCACGGCATCGCCAAGAATCTGTGGACACATATGCAGCACCTGGACGAAGTGTTTCAGGTCCTGCTGGCGGCGCGCAACAAACGCGGTGCCATCGATTTCGATACCGCAGAGACGGTGATGCTGTTCACCGAAGGCGGCAAGATTGAAAATATCGTGCCGTCCACGCGCAACGACGCACACCGCCTGATCGAGGAATGCATGCTCGCCGCCAACGTGAGCACGGCCAATTTCCTGATTGAACACGAGCATCCCGCGCTGTATCGCATTCACGCCGGGCCTAGCGAGGAAAAACTCGATGGCTTGCGCACCATGCTGAAGGATTTTGCGCTCACGCTGACAGGAGGCAAGACACCGAGTCCGCGCGATTACGCCGAGTTGCTCAAGAAAATCAAGGATCGCCCCGATGCACCAATGCTACAAACGGTGCTGCTGCGCTCTATGAAACAGGCGGTGTACAGCCCCGACAATATCGGTCACTTCGGATTGAGTTACGACGCGTATACCCATTTCACTTCTCCCATACGCCGCTATCCGGATTTGCTCACGCATCGTGCGATCAAGGCAATTTTGCACAGCACGACTTACGATCCAAAAGTGCCGTGGGATCAACTGGGTATGCAATGTTCTGCCACCGAGCGCCGCGCCGATGAAGCCACGCGCGACGTGACCGCATGGCTCAAGTGCTATTACATGAAGGATCGCCTCGGCGAAACCTTCGCCGGCACCATCACCGGTGTTACCGGGTTCGGCATTTTTGTCGCGCTGGACGAGGTATACGTCGAAGGCCTGGTGCATATCTCTGAATTCGGCCAGGACTATTTCCACTTCGATCAGGCCAAGCACGCCATCATCGGTGAGCGCACCAAGAAGAAATTTCAATTGTCCGACCGCGTCAACATCAAGGTAGCGCGTGTGGATATTGAAACCAGCAAGATTGATTTTTCCCTTGCTGGCGAGCTTGTGAAAAGATCTGTCGTGACTGACGAAAAGACGGAAGACAGCAAAGGCAAATTCACCCCGTGGAACGCCGGAAAGAAGAAAGTTGCCAAGGCGGCATTAGAAAAGGGCGTAAAAGCACCGTCTGCACCTCCTCAGGTTCTATCGCAGCCGCCGCGTGAAACCCGCCAATCGCGCGAAGCCAAGGCTGATAAAACCGTGATCTCGGTGAGCAGTGCCAATCCGCCGACGACGCCGATGGCCGGATTTGTAGGCGGACTGCCAAAAAGCAAAACGGCGACTAAACCCAAGGTAGTGCCGCCCGTTCCCAAGGCAAAGAGGCCTGCAGCGACCGTCGCTAAAAAGAAGAAATGAAACCGCAGATTATTTTTGGTTTTCACGCCGTCGGCGCGCGTATGCGCTCTCGCGCGGAAAGCGTCCGTGAAATATTTGTCGATGCCAAACGCGATGACAAGCGCATGCAGGCGCTGATCCAGATTGCCAAGGCCAAGGATCTTCGCGTCATGCTGGTCGATGGCAA
>JAJAYN010000311.1 GCA_026786225.1 Burkholderiales bacterium
GAACCTCATTTTTGCCCTCGCGGCAATCGGCCTCCTCGGTGCAGGCATTGGCGCTGGCTACTGGTTTGGCGGGCACCGCGCGCCGTCCATGGCATCGTCTATGGTGCCTGTTGCTGCTGACGCGGCCGGTAAAAAACCGCTGTACTACTACGACCCAATGTATCCCCAGCAAAAATTCGACAAGCCCGGCAAATCGCCGTTCATGGACATGATGCTGGTGCCGGTGTTTGGCGATGACGGTGGCGACACTGGGTCGGTGAAGATCAGTTCGCGTGTCGTGCAAAACCTGGGCATCCGTACTGGCGAAGTGACCCTGGGCACGTTGGACAAAAAGGTGCAGGTTGTCGGTGCGGTCGTGTTCGACGAGCGCGCGGTGGCGGTGGTGCAGGCGCGCGTCAGCGGCTATATCGAAAAACTGTTCGTGCGTGCGCCGCTCGATCCCATTGCCAAGGGTCAGCCGCTGGCGGAGATTCTCGCGCCCGAATGGGTGGCTGCGCAGGAAGAATACCTGGCGTTGAAAAAGAGCCCGCAAGCCAATGAAGCACTGCGTCAGGCGGCACGCCAACGGCTGATTCTGCTCGGCATGGCGGAAACGACGGTTGCTGCCATCGACGCCGACGGCAAGACCCGGCCACGCATCACGCTGGTGGCGCCAATCGGTGGCATCGTCGGCGAACTGACCGCGCGTGACGGCATGGCGGTGATGCCGGGTGCGATGCTGTTTCACATCAATGGTCTTTCGACGGTGTGGGTAAATGCCGACGTGCCGGAAACGCAGGTGGCATGGCTGAAACCCGGCAGTACCGTCGAAGCCAGCGTGCCAGCGTATCCGGGCGAAGTATTCAAGGGACGCGTGACGGCGCTGCTCCCCGAGGTGAGCGCCACGACCCGGACGCTGAAGGCGCGCATTGAAGTCGCCAATCCACAGAGCCGCCTGGTGCCGGGAATGTTCGCGAGCATTGCCGTGGCCGCGTCGTCGAAACAGGAAGTGCTATTGGTGCCCTCGGAAGCCGTGATCCAGACCGGCAAGCGTAGTGTAGTTATTGCCGCCGACACGGGGCAGGACGGCAAACAACAATTCGCCCCCATCGATGTGGAAGTGGGCGCCGAAGCCAATGGCATGACCGAAATAAAGAGCGGCTTGCAGAAGGGCATGAAAGTGGTGCTGTCGGGCCAGTTCCTGATCGATTCCGAGGCGAGCCTCAAAAGCAGCGTGACGCGCATGAGCGACGCGCCGGCCATGACGAGCGAGACCCACAAAGGCGAAGGCAAGGTCGAGAAGATCGGCAAGGACAGCGTGACGTTGTCGCACGGCCCCATCGAATCGATCAAATGGGGCGCGATGACCATGGACTTCAAGCTGCCCAAGCTCGGCGCGCCAGCGGGCATTGTCGAAGGCGGCAATGTGAAATTTGAATTCACTGCTACAAAGGATGGCAACTTTGAAATCACCACCATCGCGCCAACAGAAAATGCGGTTGGAGTGAAGAAATGATTGCGGGATTGATCCGCTGGTCGATCGTCAATCGCTTTCTGGTGTTACTGGTTACGTTCATCGTTGCGGCTTGGGGTGTCTGGTCGGTGACAAAAACGCCGCTCGACGCCATCCCCGATTTGTCGGACGTGCAGGTCATCATCCGCACCACGTTCCCGGGTCAGGCGCCGCAGATTGTCGAGAACCAGATCACTTATCCGCTCACCACCACCATGCTGTCGGTGCCGGGGGTGAAAACGGTGCGCGGTTTCTCGTTCTTCGGCGATTCGTTCGTCTATGTGTTGTTCGAAGACGGCACCGATTTGTACTGGGCGCGCTCAAGGGTGCTCGAATACCTGAACCAGGTGCAGGCGCGCCTGCCGCAAAATGCCAAAGCGTCGCTGGGCCCGGACGCCACCGGCGTCGGCTGGATTTACGAATATGCGCTGATCGACCGCAGCGGCCGCAACGATCTTTCGCAACTGCGTGCGCTGCAGGATTGGTTCCTGAAGTACGAATTGAAGACGCTGCCGAATGTGGCGGAGGTCGCGACCATCGGCGGCATGGTCAAGCAGTATCAGGTGGTGCTGGACCCGGACCGACTGCGCGCCTATAACATCCCGCACGGCAAAGTCATCGCGGCGATCAAGAACGCCAATCAGGAAACCGGCGGCTCGGTGCTGGAGCTGGGCGAGGCCGAGTACATGGTACGTTCGAGCGGCTACCTGAAGTCGTTGGACGATTTCCGTACCATCCCGGTCGCGACCAGCGATGCGGGTGTGCCGGTGCTATTGAAGGATGTTGCGCGATTGCAGATTGGGCCAGAAATGCGCCGGGGCATTGCCGAATTGAATGGCGAGGGCGAAGTGGCGGGTGGGGTGATCATCATGCGCTCGGGCAAGAACGCGCTGGAAACCATCGCCGCAGTGAAGGCCAAGCTCGAACAATTGAAACCGGGCCTGCCGCCCGGCGTGGAAATCGTGACGACCTACGATCGATCCGATCTCATCAACCGCGCAGTGGACAATCTGCGCGGCAAGTTGATCGAGGAATTCATTGTCGTGGCGGTGGTGTGCTTTGCCTTCCTGTTCCACCTGCGTTCGGCGCTGGTCGCTATCGTCTCTCTGCCTCTCGGGATACTGATGGCGTTCATCGTCATGCACTACCAGGGCGTGAATGCCAACATCATGTCGCTGGGCGGTATCGCCATTGCCATCGGCGCGATGGTCGATGCGGCAGTGGTGATGATCGAGAATGCGCACAAGCATATCGAGGCTTGGCATCACCGTAATAACTCACTCACCCCCGACAGTGTCAACTCCCTCTCCCCCGTTTCTGGGGGAGAGGGTTGGGGTGAGGGGGCGGTTGCCCCTAGCGCAAACACCCCTCACCTTGGCCCTCTCCCCCCGTAGCGGGGCGAGGGTAGAAAACGTCTCGCGGGCGAGGGAAGGAAGCGCCTCGAAGGTGCCGAACACTGGCGCGTCATCGGCGACGCCGCCGCTGAAGTCGGCCCGGCGCTGTTCTTCTCGCTTTTGATTATTACGCTCTCATTCATCC
>JAJAYN010000312.1 GCA_026786225.1 Burkholderiales bacterium
CTTCAGAGACGCCCTCGGTACGACGCTCTTCGACCTGTATCAAATGCCAGCCGAACTGGGTTTGAACCGGTGCGGATATCTCGTTGTCGCGCAGTTGGTTCATCACGCGTTCAAATTCCAGCACCGTATCGCTAGGTGACAACCAGCCCAGTTCGCCGCCTTTTGTTGCAGAAGGATCATCTGAGTGCACTTTCGCCAATTCAGCGAAATCAGCACCACCGATGATGCGCTCACGTAGTCTGGAGAGACGCTCGCGTGCATCGGTATCGGTAACACCTTCCTTTTGCTTGATCAGGATATGGCGCGCGCGCGTTTGCTGGACGGTAGGCTGCTCGTTGCGGCCACGCTTGTCGAGCAATTTGACGATATGAAAGCCGTTTGCGCTACGCAGAATATCCGTCGTCTCGCCAGACTTCAATTGGGAAAGTGCTTCCAGAAAAATAGCAGGCAGACGTCCTGCCGGGCGCCAACCGAGATTGCCGCCTTGAAGTGCGTCCGGGGCATCGGAGAATTGGGCCGAGATCTGCGCGAACTCGGAACCTTTGCGCAACTCCGACAGCGCCTGCAGCGCGCGCTTGCGTCGTGCTTCGATCTGCACGGTGGTGGCCTGTTCAGGCACCAGTACCAGAATGTGTGCGAGCCGGAATTCCTGATCTGTGCTGGCTTCGCGTGTTTCAAGCAACAATTGCGTGTCGATTTCTGCATCGGTCACATTGATTGTTCCGCCGACCTCGCGTTCACGCAGGCGTGTCTTCATGACTTCAGCGCGAATCTCCTCCCGAAATTTCGTCCAGCGGATGCCATCCTGCTCGGTCAACCGACGGAATTCGGTCATCGACAAACTGTTCTCGTCGGCGATGCGCTGCAGGGTTTTGTCGAGCGTATCGTCGTCAATCCGGACGCCCGTCTCTTTTGCCTCCTGTATCTCGACAAGATCGAGCACCATGCGGTCGAGCAATTGCTTTCTCAGCACATCCATCGGCGGCAGCTGTGTGCCTTGCTTTTTTAATTGGTTTGCGACGGTTGTCATGCGCTCGTTCAGATCGTTCAGCGTGATGACTTCGTTGTTCACGACCGCAACGATACGATCAAGCTCAATTACCCCACCTGGCTTCAGCGGTGGCGTAAGTTGGGTATCCAGCTTTGGTGCCGGGGACGGGAACAAAGGGTTGCGGGCGGATGGTGACGCCAACGGTGCCTGAGCCCCGGCAGCGGTAGCCGCAGCAGCGAGGACAATAACACCGACGCGAAAAATGCATAACAGGCGATGATTCATGACGAACTCTCTACAAAGATTATCGACCGTACTGGTCACCGGCACGGTCATCAGACCGTCGGTAGCCGGAAATGTTCTGTCGCAACGTTTCCAGCGGGTTGACGCCCAGCTTGGATAGCCCCTTCAACTCCAACTGGAACTTGATCGAATTTGAATATTTCTCGGCGGCAGTGGCAAAACGATGCGCGACAAGACGAAATTCCCAGCACCCTTGATTATACTCGACCCCAAGCAGGCCCTCGATCAGGCGCACGTCGCGCAACGAGTAGTTCGCCCGCGCCAGCAGCGTCCATGCCGGGGCCGTGCGGCCAAACGGCCATTGCGTCGAAATATCGATTTGCTTCAACGATTCGCGGGTGAAGCGATAGCTGAAATTCAGCAAGCGACCACCCTCGGCGTGGTAGCGCGCGGAAACGTTGGTTTTCTGGAATTGTTTGGTCGACGCCGAATACTGGAAACCAGAATCGAGCGTCCAGTGGTCAGAAACCTGGCCCGAGAGCGCCGCCAGGAAATCGGAGCGGCTGATGTCGCCGGATGGCGTACCCGAAATGCCGATGGCCTCATTTGTCGCCAGCGTGACGCGCTGCGGGCTCAGGTAGTATCGCTGGCCGATCGAAGCACGCAGCCGCTCAACACCGGTAATGTTCTCGATAAAGCGCGTGGTGACCGCGGCCGTAATTTGTCGGGCGTCCGAGATGCGATCGCCGCCGACGAACAGGTTCTCATTGAAAATCTGCGCAAAGCTGAAGTCCGTTTCCGAGGTTGAGAACAACGGCAGTTTGCTTTGGTCGCGGTAGGGCACATGCAGGAAAAACAATCGCGGTTCAAGTGTCTGCGTGATCGACTGGCCAAATAACGTCGCAGCCCGCTCGAACGCCAATCCGCTATCCACACTCAATATCGGTAGCGTGCGTGTGCCGCCTTCAAAGTTTTTGGTGTTGCCGGTCAAGTCGTAGCGGGTCGCGTGGAAGCCAATTTTTGGCGTGATAAACCCGTAGGGCCGGACGATCGGATAGGAGAGCGACGGATAGACTAGCCAGCGACGTCCGCTGACAAGGGTAGGGTGCTCAAAGGCGGTAAATTCGCCGATGGTATTGAGCTCGATGCCGTTCCAGCGATTCGGCCGCGCGTTAAAAGTAATCTGCGGGGACAACTTGTATGGGGCAACGATCAAGTCTGCGGTCGAATCCTGGAGGGTCTGAAAACTCAGGAAGCGCGATGTCAGATTGCCGTAGTCGCTTGCATAGCTGAGCGAGACATCGCGGGGCAAAAATGTCTGCGCGGTGTTGTTGATGCGCGTGGAGAGATCGCGGAAGTAATTGTCGTCCGATACTTTTTGCGCATTGATTGAAGCGTTCCAGCCCGGTGCCAGCCATCTATCCAGATTCTGATAGTGACGAAGTGAAGCCAGATAGCGGTCGCGCTCGGCGAGCCGATCATCCGGGAGATATTCGGTATCGAACTGGCCCAGAAAGTCGCGGTTCAGGTAGCGCACTTCGGTGCCAAGCTGCAAGCCACGTCGCGTAAAAATTTTCGGGGTGAGGGTCGCATCGATATTCGGTGAGATGTTCCAATAGTATGGGACGGCGACCTCGATGCCACTGCTGGACGAGCTGCCGATGGTGGGCGCAAGAAAGCCGGATTTGCGATCGCTGTTCAAAGGGAAGGTCATGTACGGCATGTACAGAATCGGCACGCCCTTGAATTCAACATACGCATTGATGCCGGTGCCGATATTGCGCGTCCGGTCCAGCGACAGCTCCGATACGCGCAAGTACCAGTCGCTCTCGTCGAGTTTGCACGTCGTATAAAAGGCGTCGTACAGGCGCTCCTGTTCCGGGCCCTCAAAATCCATGCGTTTGGCTGCACCGCGCGCCTCGTATCGCTGTGAGGGGCGATCCGGGCTTTTGGAAAAGAAAAAGGTCGGGTCACCCATACGGCCGATTTCCGCCTCAACTTTCAACTTGAGATCGTTGCCTGTCACCACGTCGCCTTCGCGGTTCATGCTTACCCTGCCCGGCGCAGTCGCGGTGTCGGTCGCTTCGTCGTAATCGAGGCGCTCAGCGCTGAGTGCCATATTGCCCTGCTTGAGTGAAACATTGCCCTCTGCCGACACGCTCTTGTCGTTGACACCGTCGATGCGATCAGCCGAGATCACGCGCGGCCCAAGTTTTGGCGGCCGGCCGATCAATATGCCCGGTGTGGGCAACGATTTATCGAGCTTGAGCCCTTCGCGGATCGCGGCATCAAGCTCAGCCTGCGTCGGCGGTGAAAGCTGCTGCGCGTTCACCGCGCCCGTTTTCAAGGTGCCAACGCCCGTCAAGAACAGCGCGATTGCGGCGACCAGACGCGTGCGCCTCAGGCGTGCCGGTGCAGGCAAATCATTCGGGCGCATAAAAGGCGGCGCGACGCAAAACAAGGGAAAAGGAAAGGGAAGCCAAGAGGGTCAAATGGTAAAATTCAGGCTGTCAAAAAAAGAAAACCACATGATTCAAGATGCTTCACCACGCATGCAGGCGCTTTACTCGTGGTTACAGCCGCTACTGGTCGGCGAGGGCGTATCCGACTATCAACTCACCCCCGCGTCTGAAAACGCTAGCTTTCGCCGCTATTTTCGCATAACCACCCCGTCAGGCACGCGCATCATCATGGATGCACCGCCGGCGCAAGAGGATTGCCGCCCATTCGTCAAAGTGGCCGGCCTCATGCGCGATGCCGGTGTGCGTGCGCCGCAGATTCTGGCCGCAGATTTGCAGCAAGGATTCCTGCTCCTGACCGATCTGGGGCGCCATACCTATCTCGATGTACTGACCGAAGACAACTTCGATGCCCTGTTTCGCCCATGTGCCGACGCGCTCGTGAAGTGGCAACTCGCCTCCAAGCCGGACGTGTTGCCTCCATATGATGCGCAACTGCTAAAGCGCGAACTGAGCCTGTTCCCCGACTGGTATATCGCCAAACAC
>JAJAYN010000313.1 GCA_026786225.1 Burkholderiales bacterium
CGAGCTGATGTACCGGTTTCTGGCGCGCATCACGCCGGAAGACAATGAAGTCATCGCCACACAGCTCTACATCGAGATGCTCAAGTCGGGTTACACCAGTGTCGCGGAGTTTCATTATCTGCATCACGACGAGCACGGCAATCCTTACGCCAATCCTGCCGAGATGGCCGAACGCATTGTTGCCGCCGCCGGGAAGGCAGGCATCGGCCTGACGATGTTGCCGGTGTTTTATGCGCATGCGACGTTTGGCGGTACGCCGCCCAATCCCGGGCAAAAGCGCTTTATTCACGATGTGGACGCGTTCAATTCGTTGCTCGATGGCATCGTCAAACATCAAGCGTCGATACGGCGAATTGGAATCGCGCCGCACTCGTTGCGCGCGGTCACGCCGCTGGAATTGAAAGCTATCGTCGCGCATCTGGACACGCACGACCGTCACGCGCCAATTCATATCCACGCGGCAGAGCAATTGAAGGAAGTCGATGAATGCCTCACGTGGAGTCATCAGCGCCCGGGCGCGTGGCTGCTGGCCCACGCCAATATCGATGCAAGATGGTGCCTGGTACACGCCACCCACCTGAATGACGACGAAACATTTCGCCTCGCCGAGAGCAACGCCGTGGCGGGACTGTGTCCGAGCACGGAGGCAAATCTGGGGGATGGCATTTTCAACGCGCCGGATTATTTTTTGCAGGAGGGAAGCTGGGGAATTGGTGGCGACAGCCATGTCGGTGTCGATCCGTTCCGTGAACTCGCGATTGTAGAGTACGCGCAGCGGCTCAAAAGTGCGCGTCGCAATATCCTGCATACGCCAGACATCGATTCCATCGGTGGGGGCCTGTACCGGCAAGCGCTGGAGGGTGGGGCGAGAGCGCTTGGTCAAAACGTGGGAAAGATAGCGGCGAACTGCCGCGCCGATCTGGTGGTGATGAATAGTGAAGACGCGGCGCTGGTTGAACATTCGGGCGACACATTGCTAGACGCTGCCATCTTCGGCCCGGTACGGCAACCTGTGCGCGATGTCATGGCAGGTGGCGCATGGGTGGTTCGCGACGGGCACCACGCCGAAGAAGGCAATGCACTCACGCGCTACCGCACCACGCTCAAACGCCTGCTGAGTTGAAACTCGAAGCCGACATTCACAAGCAACCTCGCCGATGCCAAGACCCGTTTTTGATCAACTTTGGACCAACGCGCGCATCGCCACGATGTGCGGCGACGATCTGGGGATGATTGAACACGGCGCGATCGCTTCGCAAAACGAACGAATTACCTGGGTAGGCTTTGCGGCCGATGCGCCGATTGCCGATGCGGCCGTCGTGCACGACTGCGCTGGTGCGCTCATGACCCCCGGCTTGATCGACTGCCACACCCATCTTGTTTTCGCCGGAAATCGCGCGCAGGAATTTGAAATGCGCGTTCAGGGTGCTACTTACGAAGACATCGCCAAAGCCGGAGGTGGTATCCAATCGACTGTCAGCGCTGTGCGGGAAGCGACAGAGTCGGCACTGTTGCAGCAAAGCGAGCAACGCCTGCACGTATTGATGCGCGAAGGCGTAACCACGATTGAAATCAAGTCTGGCTACGGGCTTGATCTTGAATCTGAACTGAAGATGCTCCGGGTCGTACGCGAATTGGGTCGTCGCAATGCACTTGGCGTGGTGACGACTTTTCTGGGGTTGCATGCGCTGCCAGCGGCGTTCGCCGGCCGGGCGGATGACTACGTGGATCACGTATGCGGGAAAATATTGCCGGTAATTGCTGGCAAGGGTATGGCCGATGCCGTCGATGCCTTTTGTGACGAGATCGGTTTTACGCAGGCACAGACGCAACGCTTTTTTGAAACAGCGCGGCGCATCGGTCTTCCGGTGAAGCTGCACGCCGAGCAATTGTCCAACCAGCAGGGTGCCGCGCTGGCAGGAAAATTTGGGGCGTTGTCCGCCGACCACCTGGAGCACCTTGATGTCGCGGGCGTGGACGCATTGGCAAAGGCAGGTACGGTTGCGGTGCTGTTGCCTGGTGCGTTCTATGTTCTGCGCGAAACAAAGCTTCCGCCGATCGACGCGTTGCGCAAAGCTGGTGTGCCGATTGCGGTGGCAAGCGATCTCAATCCCGGCACCTCACCGATTGTCTCGTTGCAAGCCAATATGCACCTGGCGTGCACGCTGTTCAGATTGACACCGACGGAGGTGCTTCGCGGCGTCACCGTCAACGCGGCGCGCGCACTGGGCCTGCAGGAAGATCGCGGGTCGCTGGCTGTGGGGAAACGTGCGGACTGGTGCGTTTGGTCCGTCGCCGAGCCGGCGGAACTCTGCTACTGGATGGGCGGCATGAAGCCGGACCGGATCGTTGCGGGCGGAAAGGAGCGCAAATGACGAGCCCTGCGCTCTGGCGAATCGAGCACGGTGACACCGACGAGGTGCCGCTGATTGTAAATGTGCCGCATGCCGGCACCTATCTGCCACCGTCGATTGCGCAGACGTTGAGCGCCGCAGGCTTGCGGGTGCCAGACACGGACTGGCATGTCGATAAGCTTGTCGACTTTGTGCCATCGCTGGGGGCGACGCTGATGGTGGCGACGCATTCGCGTATCGCCGTTGATCTCAATCGCGATCCGTCGGGTGACGCGCTCTATCCCGGTGCGAGCAATACCGAAATCTGTCCGACGGCGACGTTCGCCAGCGAACCGATTTATCGGTCCGGGCTGACGCCGGGAACTGAAACAATCGCAGCGCGGGTTGAACATTATTGGCGACCATATCAACATCAGCTGGCGGCCGAAATTGCACGAATCAAACGCAAACATGGTGTTTGTATCCTTCTGGACGCACACTCCATCGTCAGTGAAGTGCCGCGTTTTTTCGCGGGGAAATTGCCCGATCTGAACCTGGGATCAGCGGATGGCAACAGTTGCGCGGCATCATTGGCGCAGTTGGCGTTTGGGTGTTTGGGCCATGCAGAGGGGTTCACCGCGGTACATAATGGGCGCTTCAAGGGCGGCTTTATCACGCGGCATTACGGTGACCCTGCCGACAATGTGCATGCATTGCAACTGGAAATGGCACAGTGTTGCTACATGAATGAGACGGAGCCGCTTTTGTATGATGCTTCGCGCGCGGCTGCGCTAAAAGCGATATTGATGGTGCTGGTCGAAAAATTGATGAACTGGCGTCAGCTGCCTGGCGCAGAAACAAAAAAATAGGATCATTGCTTATGGCTACGCCCCTGCCTGCAAGTGCACCAAAGACGGCTTTTGCAATACCGGTACTGGAGTCGGTAAAGCGCAACAAATCCGAGCGCCGCGTCACGCTGCCGGAAGTGCTCGTGGCGCTGGTCGAGGATGGATACATTCCACAGGACGAGTCCGACCGCGCACTCAAAGACTGGCGCACTTCGCCGTCGGATGCGCACCCGCTAACGGTGGTCTCACTTGCAAAACTGAAATCTTTAAAAGTGCCGCTACGCAATCTCGATGTCGAACGTCTCACCGAATGGATGGCGGGACGCGTTGAGTTGCCGTATTTCCACATTGATCCTTTAAAGATTGATATGCGCGCGGTGACGGACGTGATGTCATCGGATTACGCCTCCAGGCGAAATATTCTGCCGGTGGAAGTTCGCGGCAAGGATGTTGTCATCGCGACCAGCGAACCGTTCATGTCGGCCTGGCAGCGCGAGCTGGGCGATATGTTGAAATTCAATATCAAGGTTGTGATCGCCAATCCGCAGGACATCGCGCGTTATGTGGGCGAGTTTTACAATCTGGCGCGATCGGTCAAGCGCGCGGAGAAAACAGAAGGTGGCGCAGGCCGCATCAACGATTTTGAGCAACTCGTCGAGCTTGGCAAAGCCGGACGTGCGCTGGATGCCAACGACCATCATATCGTCACCCTCGTTGACTGGCTCTGGCAGTACGCGTTCGACCAGCGCGCTTCAGACATCCACGTGGAGCCGCGACGCGATGTTGCCATCGTGCGCTTTCGTATCGACGGCGTGTTGCACCAGGTTTATCAGGTGCCCGCCACGGTCGCGGTGGCGATGACCTCGCGCATCAAGATTCTGGGTCGGATGGATGTGGTGGAGAAACGCCGACCGCAGGACGGGCGCATCAAGACACGCATGCCCGACGGTCAGGAGATTGAACTGCGTCTGTCTACGCTGCCAACCGCGCACGGCGAAAAACTGGTGATGCGTATTTTTGACCCCGATGTGCTCGTGCGCGATTTTTCAGAACTGGGTTTTTCGCCGGAGGACTACGAAAAATGGCAAACGCTGATTGCCAATCCCGGCGGTATCGTGCTTGTTACCGGCCCGACCGGTTCAGGTAAAACCACCACACTTTATTCGACCCTGAAGCAGCTCGCCACGCCCGAAGTCAATGTCTGCACGATTGAAGATCCGATCGAAATGATCGAGGGCTCGCTCAACCAGATGCAGGTACAGGCGCAGATCGATCTGGGTTTTGCTGAAGGCGTACGCGCCTTGATGCGGCAGGACCCGGACATCATCATGATCGGCGAGATACGCGATCTCGAAACGGCAGAAATGGCGATACAGTCGGCGCTGACGGGCCACCTGGTGCTCTCCACCTTGCACACCAACGATGCGCCTTCAGCAGTCGCGCGGCTGTTGGATCTCGGCGCGCCTGCCTATCTGTTGACGTCAACGCTGCTGGGTGTGATGGCGCAACGGCTGGTGCGCACGCTGTGCCCGCATTGCAAAGAGAAAGTCCCGTTCGATGACCCGGTGCAGATCAAAATCTGGCACGAGACGGTTGCACCATGGAAGGGTGAGGCACCGACGCATATTTACAAACCTGTCGGCTGTCTGGAATGTCGTAACACCGGCTACATGGGACGTATCGGCATCTACGAAATCCTGCTGATGACGCCTGAATTGAAAAAACTCATTACCGACAGGACGGATCTGGCTGCCGTCCGCGCTGAAGCCTATCGATCAGGCATGAAACCACTGCGCTTGTCGGGTGCGATGAAAGTTGCGCAAGGCGTTACAACGATGGAGGAAGTATTGAAGGTTGCGCCGTCGGCGTGATGCGGGCCGTCATGGGACTAGGCATAATTTAACGTAGATCAAGTATTGGCGCGGCTTTCGGGGGTAAAAGCTTCCGTGAGGTTCGTCAATGCTAGAGTTTGTTGATTTTATTACTCAGGCACCCCAGATAAATCTGCGCATCCGGTGCAGTGCGATGCCGCTGCGCATGCCAGATCATCTCCCCAAGACAATCCATCATCTCGTGTTCGGCGGCCAACGGCGAACCGTACTTCTTCGATAATGCGGCGTGAAAGCCTTTCACGCGGGCCGGCTGATCTATCGAGACCTGCTCGCGAATCGAAAGATGCATGTTGATGTGCAGGAAGGGATTGGTCTCGCCGAATTCGGGCGGGTAGTCGCGGTCCCGATAGGTTTCCAGATAGCGGTCGCGGTCATCCAGCATGGGGTGGTATTCCGGGTGCAGTGAAATCACCTCAACAGCCATTGTTTCCATTGCCGAAAGCAGTTCTTGCGCACGAAATTTCCGCCACGTTTCAAACAGGAAATCGCGTGCCTGATCGCGGGTGGGGTTAAACATCATTGCGCCACAAAATCGGCGCGCTTTTTGAATCCGCAAATGTCGTATACCGGGCAAGCGCCGCATTTCGGTTTGCGTGCAATACAGGTATAGCGGCCATGCAAAATCAGCCAGTGATGCGCGTGATCCATAAATTCCTTCGGTACAACCTTCATCAGCTTCTCCTCGACCGCGACCACATTCTTGCCGGGTGCCAGTCCCATACGGTTGCTGATGCGAAAAATATGCGTATCCACCGCCATGGTCGGTTGACCGAAGGCCACGTTCAGCACGACGTTGGCAGTCTTCCTGCCTACACCGGGTAATGCTTCGAG
>JAJAYN010000314.1 GCA_026786225.1 Burkholderiales bacterium
GGTTTGCACTGATTGAAAATACCGAGCGCACGCGGCAAGCGGTTCGTGGCATCAAGGAAATGTTCAAGAAAGACGGATGGATGTATATGTTTTCAATGTTACTTTCAGCATCCTTGCGCCGAACGTGCGCGACATGAAGATCATCGCCATCACCGATGCGGTACAAGACATCGTCGAGCTCGAGTGGCTCGTACAGTCTGAGGCTGTGCATCGGCAATTGCGTCCGCATTTGCCATCAGATTACGTTGCACGCATGCGCGAGGTATTTGCCAGTGGTGCGGACATGGCGATCTGCGTGCGCGACGCCAAGGTATGCGGCATCACCGTCTTTCGTATCATCGAGAAGACCTATAACGGTCGGGAGCTCTATTGCGATGATCTGGTTACCGACGAATCATGTCGCTCCAGCGGAGTGGGCGGTGCGCTGATGGGCTATATGGAAACAGTCGCCGCAGAGCGAGGGTGTGACTGTCTGGCTCTCGACTCGGGTACGCAGCGCCACCGGGCGCATAAATTTTATTTTCGCGAAGGCCTTACGGTCCCGGCTTTTCACTTTTCAAAACCGCTCAAGAAATGAAACCAATCAACGTTGGACTGCTGGGACTTGGCACTGTCGGGGCAGGTACGATCGAAGTATTGCGCCGGAATAAAGAGGAAATTGCGCGGCGTGCCGGCCGAGAAATCCGCATCTCTCATGCCACAGCGCGCGATCTCACCAAACCGCGACCATTTTCGCTAGACGGCATCGAGCTTGTCGCGGATGCCGACACGCTAGTCTCGAACCCGGACATCGATATTGTTTGCGAACTCATCGGCGGGGATACGTTTACCAAAGCACTCGTACTCAAGGCGATTGCCAACGGCAAGCATGTGGTCACGGCAAACAAAGCCTTGCTGGCCAGGCATGGCACCGAAATTTTCGCGGCTGCGCTTGAAAATCGCGTCACGGTCGCGTTTGAAGCGGCGGTCGCCGGAGGCGTGCCGATTATCAAGGCGTTACGCGAGGGGCTGACCGCCAACCGCATCGAATGGATTGCCGGCATCATCAACGGTACCTCCAACTTCATTTTGTCGGAGATGCGTTCACGCGGCGCGAGCTTCGATAGCGTGCTGCAAGAGGCGCAGGCCAAAGGTTATGCCGAGGCCGATCCGACTTTCGATATCGAAGGCATCGATGCCGCCCACAAGCTGACTATTCTGTCGGCAATCGCTTTCGGCGTGCCGCCGCAATTTGACAAGGCTTTCACCGAGGGCATTTCCCAGCTTACCGATAAGGATATTAAGTACGCCGAGCAACTGGGCTATCGCATCAAACTCCTCGGCATTACGCGTCGGGCGAAGGATGGCATTGAGCTTCGGGTACACCCGACGCTGATTCCGGAGGAGCGCCTGATTGCCAACGTAGAGGGCGTGATGAACGCCATTCTGGTTAAGGGCGATGCCGTAGGCGCGACGCTGTATTACGGACGCGGCGCCGGCGGCGAGCCGACGGCGAGCGCGGTGGTTGCGGACCTGGTCGACGTGGCGCGAATGATGACGGCTGATCCAGAACATCGCGTGCCGCATCTGTCTTTTCAGCCGGACCAATTGCATGACACGCCAATTCTGCGTATGGACCAGGTCGAAACGGGCTGCTACCTGAGACTACGGGCTCACGACAAGCCCGGTGTCATGGCTGATGTGACGCGTATCCTTGCCGATAGCTCAATCTCGATTGACGCCATCCTGCAAAAAGAAGCAGAGGAAGGCGAAGATCTGGTTGATGTCATCATCCTGACCCATCGTTCCTTAGAAGCCAATGTGAATACTGCCATCCGCGGCATTGAAACGCTGTCGACAATTGCGGGTAAGGTGGTCCGCATTCGCCTCGAAGAGCTGAATTGAAATGCGCTTGAATCAGGTGACCGTGATGGTTCGCGACATCGATGTCGCCTGCGCGTTTTACGTCAAACTTGGTTTGAAGCCGATAGTGAAAAGCCCACATTACATGCGCTTTATGTGCCCGGAAGGCGATAGTACCTTTTCGATCCACCTCGGAGAGGGGTCGACAAATTCATCGACTGTTATTTATTTTGAGAACGACGCGCTTGATTTGCTAGTCGAAGACCTTAAGGGTTCGGGACTGCAATGTGACAGCGGCCCAACCGATGAGCGGTGGCTATGGCGCGAGGTGCGCTTACGTGATCCCAGTGGTAATCCGATTTGCCTGTTTCAGGCAGGCAGCAATCGTTTTAATCCGCCGTGGCGATTGCCGGAGTCTTTGTGATGACGATGCGATACATCAGCACGCGTGGGGCGGGATCGAATGCCGGGGAGTCGGCAAAATCTTTTTGCGACATCCTGCTGGAGGGGCTGGCTCCTGATGGTGGGCTATTCCTGCCGCAGTCGTATCCGGTGTTGCGTGCCGATGAACTCAACGAATTGCGAAAACTGGGTTACGCCGATCTCGCATTCGCAATTATCAGCAAGTATGCCGATGATATTCCCGCCGAAGATCTCAAGGCGATCATCGACAAGACCTATACGGCGGACGTATTCGGCAGTTCTGCAATTACGCCGGTTAAAACCCTGGTGCCAGGCCTGCATATACTCGGACTCTCGAACGGCCCGACGTTGGCTTTCAAGGATATGGCGATGCAATTCCTGGGCAACCTTTTTGAATACGTACTGGACAGGCGCAGCGCAGAAATCAACATCCTCGGTGCAACGTCCGGTGATACGGGGTCGAGCGCCGTATACGCGATGAAGGGCAAGCGCGGCGTCCGCGTTTTCATGCTTAGTCCGCACGGGAAAATGTCGCCGTTCCAGTGTGCCCAAATGTTTTCACTGCAAAAC
>JAJAYN010000315.1 GCA_026786225.1 Burkholderiales bacterium
ACGCTGCCACTGCACGAATACCTCGATAAACTCGAGCGGGAACAGATCGTCAAGGCGCTGGAGCAGACCGAGTACAACAAGACGGCAGCCGCGAAAGTACTGGGTATTTCATTCAGGAGCCTGCGCTATCGATTGGATCGTCTGGGAATAGAGTGACGCGCTTCCAGGCACCGCGACGGTAACGCGCAACGCTGAAATGGCCGCAGGCCGCCGCAAACACGGCGAAAAGCGTATTTTCCACGGTTTCATATCGATGAAACTCCAGCAAGGGCGGGGTTTCCCAGCTATTTTAGGCCTGAAAACCGCGTATTTATTGACCCGCTTACAAACTTAAGGATTCACTTTAAGTGAGGCCCGTTTTTGGGGCCGATTTATGCGCTTTAACGTGTTGTTTTTATTCGCGAAAATAGATCAAATAAATTCCTGTTGCAATTTTCGGAAAGCGCACGATATAGTGCTGCTCAGTTCACACAAGCACTAGATGTTGTGTGGCTTGTGGATAAATCTGTTCCCAATCTCCGCATAAGATTGGGACGCACGGTGGAGCAGTTGTGGATAACACCGTGTTTGGCTGCCGCAATAGACCGGCTCCAGCCGCCAGAAAATCTGACAAGTCCATTGGTACTGCATGGCAAGCAATTGAAACTAATACAAAAAATTCACAGGAGCCCTTACTATGCGCGTCGCATCCGATCTTAATCCGGCGAACACCGCGTTTCCCCTTTCCGCAAACCTCGCAGCGAGCAGTCCGAACGCTGAATCCCGCTACGCCGATTACAAGATCATTCGTCGCAATGGTTCTGTCGCCCCGTTTCAGCCAGACAAAATTGCCATCGCATTGACCAAGGCTTTCCTTGCTGTCAACGGTGGACATGAGGCCGCCAGTGCGCGCATGCGCGACATGGTGCAGCAGCTCACCGCTGCCGTGGTCAATTCGCTGTTGCGCCATAAGCCGTCGGGTGGCACGTTCCACATCGAAGAAGTCCAGGATCAGGTCGAGCTCGCGCTTATGCGCGGCGGTGCACATGAAGTGGCCCGCTCCTATGTGCTCTATCGCGAGAAGCGCACGCAGGAACGCGCCGAAGAACGCGCAAAAATGATTGCGCCCGATGTGGCAGCGGAAGCCTCGGGTATCAACGTCAGCATCAATGGCGGGCATCGTCCGCTCGATGTTGCCGCCCTGTCTGCGCTGATCGAATCGGCCTGCGATGGCCTGGGTGAATTCGTCAACCCGAAGCAGATTCTTGAAGCCACCCTGCGCGACCTTTACGACGGCGTGCCACAGGAAGAAGTCTTCAAAGCGGCCACCATGGCGGCACGCGCCTTGATCGAAAAAGATCCGGCATACACCAAAGTCTCTTCGCGCCTGCTGATGCATTCGATCCGCAAGGAAATTCTCGGCGAAGAAGTCATGCCCTCCGATATGGCGGCGCGCTACCAGGATTATTTCCCCAGTTTCATCAAGCGCGGCATCGAAGCTGAACTGCTCGATGAGCGCATGGCGCAGTACGACCTCAAAATGCTCGGCGCGGCGCTGAAATCAGAGCGCGACAATCAATTCACGTATCTCGGTTTGCAAACGCTGTACGACCGCTACTTCATTCATCTCGACGAAGTCCGCATCGAGTTGCCGCAGGCGTTTTACATGCGCGTGGCGATGGGCCTGGCCTTGAACGAAGTGGATCGCGAAGCGCGCGCCATCGAGTTCTACGACCTGCTTTCCTCGTTCGATTTCATGTCGTCCACCCCGACGTTATTCAATTCCGGCACGCGTCGTTCGCAACTGTCGAGCTGCTATCTCACCACCGTTGCCGACGATCTCGACGGCATTTACGAAGCGCTGAAAGAAAACGCCTTGCTCTCCAAGTTTGCCGGCGGTCTCGGTAACGACTGGACGCCGGTGCGTGCACTCGGCTCGCACATCAAGGGCACCAACGGCAAATCGCAAGGTGTGGTGCCGTTCCTGAAAGTGGTGAACGACACCGCGGTGGCGGTGAATCAGGGTGGCAAGCGCAAAGGTGCGGTATGCGCCTATCTGGAAACCTGGCACCTCGATATCGAAGAGTTCCTGGAGCTGCGCAAGAACACTGGTGACGACCGTCGCCGCACGCACGATATGAACACCGCCAACTGGATTCCGGATCTGTTTATGCGCCGCGTGATGGAAGCTGGCAACTGGACGTTGTTTTCGCCCTCGAATTGTCCCGATCTGCACGACAAATTCGGCAAGGCCTTTGAAGAAGCCTACACCGGCTATGAAGCCAAGGCTGCGCGCGGTGAAATGAAGCTGTTCAAGACCGTGCCCGCGCTGACCCTCTGGCGCAAAATGCTCTCGATGCTGTTCGAGACCGGCCATCCATGGATCACCTTCAAGGACCCGTGCAACATCCGCTCCCCGCAGAACCACACCGGCGTCGTGCATAGCTCCAACCTCTGCACCGAGATTACGTTGAACACCAACGAAACCGAAATCGCCGTGTGCAACCTGGGCTCGGTGAATCTCGTCGCGCACATGAAGGATGACGGTAAAGGCAGCCGCGAGCTCGATCACGCCAAATTGAAGCGCACCATCAGCACCGCCATGCGCATGCTCGATAACGTAATCGACATCAATTACTACGCCGTCAAAAAAGCCCGCGAGTCCAATCTCAAGCACCGTCCGGTCGGCCTCGGCATCATGGGCTTCCAGGATTGCCTGCATGAAATCCGCGTGCCATATGCATCCAATGCGGCTGTCAGCTTTGCCGACAAGAGCATGGAAGCCGTCTGCTACTACGCCTATTGGGCGTCGACCGAACTGGCGCAGGAACGCGGCAAGTATTCGACCTTCAAGGGCTCGCTTTGGGATCGCGGCATTCTCCCGCAGGATTCACTGAACCTGTTGCGCGAGGAGCGCGGTGGCTATGTCGAAGTCGATATGTCCTCGAGCATGGACTGGAATCCATTGCGCGCGCGCATCAAGGAATTCGGCATGCGCAATTCCAATTGCATCGCCATCGCGCCGACCGCGACGATCTCGAACATCATCGGTGTCTCGGCCTGTATCGAGCCGACCTATCAAAACCTGTTCGTGAAATCGAATCTCTCCGGCGAATTCACGGTCGTCAACGATTACCTCGTGCGTGACCTGAAAGCGCGCGGCCTGTGGGACGAAGTCATGGTCGCCGACATCAAGTACTTCGACGGCAGCCTGGGCAAGATCGACCGTATTCCAGCGGACCTGCGCGAGCTTTACGCGACGGCGTTTGAAGTCGATACCAGCTGGGTTATCGAAGCGGCATCGCGCCGCCAGAAGTGGATTGACCAGGCGCAATCGCTCAATATCTACATGGCCGGCGCATCGGGCAAGAAACTCGACGACACCTACAAGCTCGCCTGGCTGCGTGGCCTTAAAACCACCTACTACCTGCGCACCATGGCAGCGACATCGGCCGAAAAATCGACCGGCCGCGGCGGTGAATTGAATGCCGTTTCCGTCAGTGGCGCATTGACCGGCATGGGTGCAAGTGCCACCTATGCGGGCGACGTCGGCATGGGTGAAGGCGCAGCCGGGGCCAAATTTTGCTCCATCGATAACCCTGAGTGCGAGGCTTGCCAATAAGCACACAACCACTCCCTCTTTCGCGAGCTTGAGAGGGAGCCAAAAACATCAAACTTTTTTTCATCCACCAACGAAAAGGACCGCACGATGCAATTTCACATCTTTCAAGATGCAAAGCTCGAATGGCGTTGGCAGCTCTCCGGTGATGACGGCAAGAAGGTTGCCGACTCAGGTGATGGCTATCGTGACAAGGATGCCTGTCTCGATTCCATTTCTGCGGTGAAGGCGTCAGACGAAGCGATTGTGCTGGAGAACGTGACCAGCTTGATGGATACGGAACTTCTTTCGATGCCGGGATTCTTTCGGCAGCATTGATCGGTAAGTAGCAATATTTTTAATCGTTTCATGAAATGAGTAGACCTAGTTTCACACGAGCGGGTGCCGCGCAACAGGCTGCATTAGCAGGCGGCACAGCACTCGTAGCGAAGCCGGGTTCGGGTAGTACAGAGCACGGGGGGTTTGCAATGGTCTTTCATATTTATCAGGATGTTGTCGGGCAGTGGCGTTGGTATCTGTCGGCACCGAACGGCGTGAAGCTCGCCGCTGCACCGCTGGGTTACGCACGCCGCGGCGATTGTGTGCTCGCCATCAAGCGTGTACGTGAAGCGGCGGAATCGCCGATGCTCTATGACAATTTTGGTACGTTGAGCAGTGTGAGTAGTGCGGCGCTGGCTGCTGGCCATTGATGCCGCAATTGAATTTGCGCGATCACTGCGCCACCAGATCAATCGCTCGTGCTGAAAGTAACCAAACGCCTCACGCCCCTATTGGCAATGTGGTGCATCCATTCGGCAAACGCCGCCTGGATCGAAACCGGAGCAGAAGTTGAAAGCCGCCCCGGCGTAAAAACGATGTACGTGGTCAGTGCGGATAAAAACATCACTGATCCCAAAGCAGTCAAGAACATGGTGTTGTTGTTGACCGGTGCGGCAGGCGTGATCCCCCCGGCAACCAATGGCATCAGGGAACAAAAGCCGGGCCGCGTGGCATTGCGCGGGTACTTTGCCGAGAATTTCGGTGTGCTGGTCGCGGTCGGATTGCCGAGCGATCAGCCTGGAGGCATCACGACGCAATGGCGGGAAGGCAGCGAGCATACGCAGGACATCATCAAAGTGATGGAGGTGATGCTGAAGCAGTATCCGGCAGCGCGCATTACGGTGTTGGGATTCAGTAATGGGTGTCGTTCTGCCGCCAGTGTCAGTGCGGCAGCGCGAAAACGGTGGGGCGAGAGTTTGCAGAATGTGGTGATGCTGTCGTGTTCGAAGGAAGCCTTCAATGAACGCTGGATATCAGCACTTGATGGCACAAAAGGAGACAAAAAGGTACCGATGCTGGTGGTACACCACAAACGCGATAACTGTCTCGCGTTTGAGAACATCGAAGGGCAGGCGAAGTGGCATGACTTCATCGCGGTGGACGACAGCAAACAGCCACGGCCAAACCCCGTGACAATGGATTGTGGCAATGGAAGTGCGCACGTATTTGGCGGTAAGGAAGACAAGGTATACCAGGCGGTCATTGACTGGATAAATACCGGGAAGACAACAGAATTGAAGTACGAGAAATGAAACCGTCGGCAACCTCTCCGGCAAACAACAATCGCATTAGGAGTCAATACAAATGTCATTAACCTGGGACGACACACCACCCCCCACCCCACCGATGCCCATGCTCCAGCCCGTGCAGCCGACACCGCCGCGCGCGCCGCACGTCATGGCCGAATATCCGTCTGGCATGCAACAAGGCGTGCTCGCCCGCCCGATGCTCGATGACCTCCCGAACGCGCCACCTGCCGGCGAGACCGACGCCGAAGTAGATGCTCGCTTCGCGCGCGTACGCGCGGACGAAAAGCGCGTCATCAACGGCAAATCGGACGTGAACCAGCTCGTGCCCTTCAAATACAAATGGGCCTGGGACAAATACCTTTCCGGCTGCGCCAACCACTGGATGCCGCAGGAAGTAAACATGAACCGCGACATCGCCACCTGGAAAGACCCGAACGGTCTCACCGACGACGAGCGCCTCATCGTCAAGCGTAACCTGGGCTTTTTTGTCACCGCCGACAGCCTCGCCGCGAACAACATCGTGCTCGGCACCTATCGCCACATCACCGCGCCGGAGTGCCGCCAATACCTGCTGCGCCAGGCCTTTGAAGAAGCTATCCACACCCACGCCTACCAGTACATCGTCGAAAGCTTAGGGATGGACGAGGCCGAGATTTTCAACGCCTACAACGAAGTGAAGTGCATCCGCGACAAGGACCGCTTCCTCATCCCCTTCATCGATACGCTGTGCGACCCCAATTTCAAAACCGGCACCTTCGAGAACGACCAGGCGCTGCTGAAATCGCTCATCGTCTTCAGCTGCATCATGGAAGGCCTCTTCTTCTACGTCGGCTTCGTGCAGATCCTCTCGCTCGGCCGCCAGAACAAGATGACGGGTGCGGCCGAACAATATCAATACATCCTGCGCGACGAATCGATGCACTGCAATTTCGGCATCGACCTCGTCAACACCATCAAGCTCGAAAATCCGCAGCTCTGGACCAATGAATTCAAGAAAGAAATCGAAGCCATTTTCAGAAAAGGTGTCGAGCTCGAATACGCCTACGCCGAAGACACCATGCCCCGCGGCGTGCTCGGCCTGAATGCGCCGATGTTCAAGGAATACCTGCGCTTCGTCGCCAACCGCCGCGCGCAGCAGATCGGCCTGGATGTGCTCTACCCCGGCGCCAACAACCCATTCCCGTGGATGTCCGAACTTGTCGATCTCAAGAAAGAGAAGAATTTCTTTGAGACGCGGGTGACGGAGTATCAGACGGGGGGGGCGTTGAATTGGGAGTAGGAGGAGATTAGTTTGGGTGGAAAAAGGCGCAATCATTGCGCCTTTTTCCTTTGTGTAGTGAAGAGTTGAAACAAATTAATGCTGTCGGCTGGCTAAAGGATTGATGATGACTACTGCTGAGTTCCTCAAGAGACCTTGGAGCGCGAAGTGGCATGAAGAAGGCGAGGTATTTCTC
>JAJAYN010000316.1 GCA_026786225.1 Burkholderiales bacterium
CCATAGTCTGCCGTAGAGAATGACAATAGATTGAAGCGATCCTTGGAGAGCCAGCGGTTACCCAATTCACTAATGCGCGACAGTGGCAAACGGAGAAAAAAAACACCGTAGGAAAATTGATGCTCCGCAGGTCGGAAGCGTTTGTGGAATACACGCCCAACGCATAACTCGGGGACTGCGTTGCGAGGCCAGGTGTTCATGCGTCAATTCCGGGATACACGCGGGAGAGATCGTTTGCGGCGGGCACGTTGGTCGCCCACGGCACGGTGGCACCCAACGCCTGGGCAACGGCGATTCCAGACATCAATCCATCTTCGTGAAAGCCATAACGTGTCCAGGCACCCGCGAACCAGGTATTCCGCTGTCCCTGCAGCCCACGCAGTTTGCGTTTGGCCGTCGCGCTATCAGCCAGAAATACCGGGTGGTCGTAATGGATGGATTTGATCACTTTTGCTGGATCTGGCGTAAATAATGGATTCATGGTGACGATCACAGGCGTGGTGACGGGTAGCGGTTGTAGGCGATTGAGGAGGTACGACAATGATACCGGTGCGTCTGCATCTGCATTGTTACGCGCTTCTTCCGTGTCTGGATGCCAAGCCATGTAGTTCCAGGCGGCCCAGGCACGGGGCCGGTCGGGCAGCAACCTTTGATCCGTGTGCAGAATTGCTGTATTCGATTGGTAAGGAATTTTGGACAATATTTCATGAGCAGGCCCGGCGTTTTCGCCGAGTAGCGTTAGTGCCTGGTCAGAATGACATGCAAATACCACTTGATCAAAACGCTCTACACCAGACGCGGAGGTAACGGTGACCGCGGAATCTTCGTGCGCTCCCGCAGGCGTTACGCTAATCAGCGCAGCCTTGAGACGGATGGCATCGATATCCGCCGCAAGCTTTATCACGTAGTTGCGCGCGCCGCCTTTGACGGTGCGCCACTGTGGACGATCATTTACTGAGATCAGGCCGTGATTCCGACAAAAATGAATAAAGGTGACGAGCGGAAAATCATCGATTTTCTGCGAAGGCGTTGACCAGATACATGCCGCCATCGGTTTCAAATACCAATCCCGAAAAGCGACACCGTATCGATTTGCGTCGAGATATTCGCCGAGTGTCCCGCCCATTTCCTGTTTGCCGTCTGCCAACGCTGTGGCCTCCCGATTGAAACGCAGCATGTCTTTGAGCATGCCCCAGAATGCCGGTTTTAGCAGGTTCGCGGGTTGCGCAAACAATGTGGAGATGCTGTCAGAGCCGCACCACTCCAGCTTGCCGCGTGCTTTTTCGTCCAGTAATTTGATACCGAAGGACATTTCCGATGGGGCCACCTCGACATCCAGGAGCTTGAACATCGAAATCAGATTTGGGTAGGTCCAGTCGTTGTAGACCAGGAAACCGGTATCAACCGGAAACGTGATGCCGTCGACCGTGACGTCTACCGTATTGGTGTGACCACCGAGCGCATCATTTTGCTCAAAAAGTGTCACGTGGTGCGCCCCCGCCGCGTGACGCGATAGTAGCCAGGCACACGAGAGCCCGGCAATACCGGCACCGATAACGGCGATTCTCAAGGCTTCCCCCGCATCCACATACCAAGATCCTGTTTATCAAATCGCTGAAACCGTGGGAAACATTACCCCTTGGATTTCCAGCGTTTTAGTGGCACAATTCAAAAAATCTTATGGGTCAATTTATGACTGACCAGTCACCAATTGAACCAATAAGCCTACGAAAAGTCAACTAAACATGCTTTCTCTAAAACTTCCTTTTAAAAAACAACAGTTTGAAGCACGCGAAGAGGCGATACTTGACGCGGTAAACCAGTTGTTATCGGAAAAAGGTTTTGACCTGATGACGATGGACGACGTCGCGGACGCGGTCGGCGTGGCCAAAGGTAGCCTGTACAAACATTTCTCCTCAAAGGAAAAACTCGCGGCCGCAGTAATGACACGCCTGTTGCGGCAAACCGTCGAAGTACTCGATGGCATGCCTGCTGAATGGCGCGCGGTGCGGCGCCTGGAGGAAATACTGCGATGGTCGCTGCAGCACCGCATGCGTGGCGGGGTTCCTCACCTGCCCTCCACGCGCGGTGCGCTGCAACGAGCGCTCATGTTTAATCTTGAATATCTTGCCCTTGCGCACAAGGTCAATAAAATATTTTACGCACTGGTCAAAACCGCCAAAATCGATGGCGATATCCATGCCGGCGTATCTGACGATGTCATTGTCTACACCTTGTACGCACGATCCTGCGACCCCACTGTCGAATATTTACGTCGCGATGGCAAACTCACCAATGATCAGATCGTCGAGGCGATGGTCGAGGCAACATTCCATGGATTGACTGGGCGTCGCACGCAATGACCGATATGTGCTTCACCGAACTGTCTTGTGCATATGCTTCAATGGACAATACATTGACCTTAGAGGCATCCGTTGCACCCCAAACGCCGTAGTATGTAGACTGCACAAGCGTTTTTCACCCTACTTTACAAATGCGGGTACTTCAATGAATTCTGATCCGTCCGGCCAACCAATGCTTTACCCCGATTTATTTCGTGACCTCGAGAAATCCCGCTGGAATATGG
>JAJAYN010000317.1 GCA_026786225.1 Burkholderiales bacterium
GCGAGAAATATCGATGCCTCGCTGGCCTGGTATTACGCGCCGCGCGCCATTGCGCAGGTAAACGTGTTCGCGTCGAATATCTCGGGCTACGTCAAGACCGGTCTCAATCCACAGAACACCACCATCGACCTGATCGATATTTCCAACGGCAGCATCAAAACCTATTCCATCAACACCAGCTCGCAACAAGGCGCCAAAATCAAGGGTGTGGAACTGGTTTTCGAGCAGCCCATCGGCGCGGGATTCGGTGTTCAAAGCAACTTCAGCCGCGCCAGGACCAAGGTCGATGATGGCCGTCCGCTGGTCGGCGCGTCCGAGTATTCGGCCAACGTCGGTGGTTACTTCGAGAACGCTACCTTTAGCGCACGCCTGGTTTACAACTATCGCGGCAGGTATGTCGCCAGTTCCACCGCGCCGGCACCCACCGCCAACAGCCAGAGCAATTCGGTCATCAACGGCGTGATTCAGCCGGTCGCACTTTTCTGGGCGGCACCGGTGTCGAACGTCGCGTTCTCGGTGAATTACAACATCACCCCGGATCTGCGGATTTCATTCGATGCGACCAACCTCACCAACCCGGCGCGCGCGCAATATCGCTATTCGGAAGAAGAACAGCAAAAGCTGGATGTGAGCGGGCGACAGTATTATCTGGTCATGCGCTATCAGTTCTAGGCCGGAGATGGCACCGGGCGTTTCAAGCCCGGTGCTTTCCAGCGGTCGTTACCACGAGATATTTCGATGCACATGACGACTATGGTTTGTGCGGCGGCGCGATGTCTTTTCCTCACCGCGCTGGCCGTGGCCGTGTTTGCCGCGGCGGGATGCGCGCATGTGTCCCGCGACACAGCGCGTGAGCTGCCGCGTGCGGCCATCTCGCTGACGCCGGCACAGATTCTGGCCGCTACCACTGTCGGCATGTCGGTCGAGGCGCTGACCACCTTGATCGACAAACCGCTCTACCGCATGAAACCCGAGGAGGTCGGCCACTATCTCGCTTACCTGCGCCGGGCCGAGCCGGATCTTCGCGCCCGCGTGGTCCACCTCGGCCGCAAAAATATCGGACAGCCGTACGAGCTCTATCTGCTTGGCGAATTTCCCTACGAAACGGTGGATGACCAACCGTTGTTTAGTCTGGAGAAAAGCGATTGCGTGGTGTTTGCCGAGCACACTTATGCGATGGCGCTGGCGGAATCGTGGGAGGATTTTTTCTGGTTACTGCAACGTATTCGCTACCGTGACGGTGTGATAGGCGTGGTCACGCGCAACCATTACACCGAGACCGACTGGAATCCGCAGAACGCATGGCTGTTCACCGAAATCAGTGCCGGCCTGGCGGGTGAACGCGCGGCGACGTACCCATTGACCGTGGACCGGTCACGATTTCTGAGAAACCGCTACAAGCTCGACCGCGCCATCGCCGTGCAAACCACGACGGAGGCTTATGTGCCCAATGCTATCGTCGCAGAGGTGCTGCCGCAATTGCAGCAGGGCGACCTGGTGAACATCATTTCCGGCAAGGCTGGCGGGTACTGGGCCTCGCACGTCGGCATGGTGGTGATCGGGCCGGATGGTGCGCGCAATCTGCTGCATTCGTCCGAGCCTGCGGTGCGGGAGGAATCATTCGATTCGTTTATGCAGCGCGCGCGTGACCGCGAGGCACGCAATGCCGCGGCAGGCATCGACGGGCAAGTGCTGGCGGGCTTCAAGTTCTTGCGCCTTCACGACAATCCCGTCGTGCCGCCGATGGCACCACAGCCCAGGCCAATGGCGGTCAATCTCGAACGGAACTGACGCCACCGGCCGATCCCCCGCGCGACGCGGCCCGTGGCAGGGGGCTCCCGGCGCGAGCGCATACCCAGGCAGGCGGTAACCGATTGGGTGAGCGCTTAAAAAATATTTGTTCAACGCCATGCGCAACGAGCATTATTTCCGCAAGCACTGCGGGGTGCGCCCATCCGGCATCGGCAACAGCCCGGAAGCAGACGGTATCTACGGGGTCAATCTAGCTAGGTTGCGTGGAGGAAGCGACAGCGGAAGAACTTCCCGGCCGCACCGATCACCAACGTCGACGGCAAACATGACAACTGGCAATCATCGCCGGCGATGACCAGCTACTTGTGCGCTATTCAAACCTGATGCCCACCACATCCACCACCGGCCGCTCAAACCGTAACGGCAATTTCAGCGTCGATGCATCGGAGGGCTGATTGGCGATAGCGAATGCGCCGGAGACCGGGTCCTTGATGACAAGTGAGGTACTGCCACCGCCATCGAGGTTGATGGCATTGTTCGCGCCGAACTGGATAAAGATATTGGCCAGCTCGGCGAGCGTGACGCCGCGACTGTGCGCGTCCTGGCGTCCATCGACGGCGAGTATGAAGAGCGTGCGCGCGTCTGCGCTCAGGCCGATCGCGCTGCGCGGATGGCGCAGCAAATCAACAGCCGGTGGCGTGGCTCTGCCGTCTTTGAGCATCATCGCATTGCCGCTGACGGCGAACGCGGTATCGGCGGGCAGTGTATCGAGGGCGTCGACGAGTGAAACAGTCTTGTCGCGATGTACGATCATCGTTGCGCGCAGGCTTGCCATCTTTGGCTGTCCGTGTAACTTGCCGCCAGAGAAATGCCAGCCTACCGGCCAGGCGCAGTTGCCGACGTAGTAACTGATTTTCTTTCCGGCAAATTCCCGAGGCGAAGCCACCGCAAAAAAGCTGGCGTTGATGGTGATGTCGAAATTGTATTTGCGCGCCACCTGGCTGGTGGTTTCGAGTTGTCCGACACAGGGCCCGTCGCCGTCCGGGTCGCGGTCATCGGCGAGCGCGACGGCGACTTGCGTGCGCGGATTTTTCAGGTCGATCTTGACCAGCACACCGGCAACGGGACCCGGCAGGTTGAAGCGCTCGACCGTGTAGGGCGACGATGTTGAAGCGCTCGGTGATGCCGCTATTTGCGCCGTTGCCGGCCGGACGGGGTTCGGTACAGAAACAGGAACATCGCGCTGCACGGCCGCGCATCCGCACAAGACCAGCAAGATTGCAGGCGCAAGAATTTGTCGAATGTTCATATGCGAATTCCCACCAAAAAATGAACAAACGCCAGAACTGGTGCGCCTCGCAGGTCGAAAACACCTGCGAAAGCGCGCTAAATGGCGATCTACGCACCCCGATGCTTTTAATGGATGTGCATCACTTGCCATCGCCAGCAATCGCACGCCGATACAGCGCAGTAAGAATCTGCTCCTCGTGCCGGTAAAACGCCGAATATTTTCCCGTGTAGGTTTCCGGGTCAAAACCTGGTCCACCGGTGAGGAAGATCAGTCCGTTTTTTGTTTTGCGGTCGAACAC
>JAJAYN010000318.1 GCA_026786225.1 Burkholderiales bacterium
GGTCAAGGGTGCGCGGTCCGTTTTTTTCTTCCGTCGCACTGTTTCTCAAGCGTCCGTGCTGCGCTTCGATGGCATGCAGGCGGGCAAGAAAATCGTGCGGCGTGAGCGTGGTGGCGATCTGCGCGACGGCATTCACAAAGGGCGGCTGATCCTTGATTCCTACCGGCGCTGTTTCATAACGCGCCGATATTTTTACCAGCGCAGTCTCCGGCAGCTCATCGATCTCGCGCAAGGCTCGCTGTACGTGCAGCACCGGCTGATCCAGATTGCTGCCCAGTGCGACGAATACCGTCGAGCGCTTTGCTGTCAAATTGCCGTCTGAAAATGTCACGATGCCGCGTCCGCCGCCGGTGCTTGCGCGGAATCCGCCATGCCCTCGCCGCCACCGTCACTGGTTTTTTTCTTTCTGCGGCGGCGCTTTTTTGTTTTTGGTTCGTCGTCGGGTAGCAGCATGCTCTCCTGCGTTTGCTCATCGGCAAACTGGAAGCGCTCCCACCATGCGGCGATTTCCTTGTCAGCGTCGCCAGCTTCGGCACGCAGGGCGTAAAAATCATAACTGGCACGAAAGCGCGGGTGGGTCAGCGTGCGAAATGCCTGTCGCTGGGAGCGATGCGGGAAACGCGGCTGCGCCAACCACAGCTCCTTGATCAATGGGTCGAGACGTCGCGGTACGGCGAGGGTTTTACGTTGCGTGTCGAGTACATCATCCATCGCTTCGTGCATCGCTTGCAGCGGTCGCACGCCTTTCGCTTCGAGTGCGCGCCAGCGTTGCACCATCGGCCACCAGAACAACGCGGCAAACAGAAACGGCGGCGATACCCCTTTATCCTGCGCAATCCGCTCGTCGGTACGCTGTAACGCAAGTACCACAAACGCCTTCGCCGCTGGATCGCTGAACAACTGATCGAGCACTGGCAGGATTCCGGAATGCAATCCGAGCGATCGCAATTTTTCGATGCCGTTGAGTGCGTGTCCGGAAAACAATAGTTTTAGCATCTCGTCGAACAGTCGCGCGGTCGGCACGTTATCGAGCAACGGGGCCAGCTCCGCAATCGGTGCCTCAGTCGCAGCGTCGATGGTGAACCCTAACTTCGCGGCCAATCGCGCAGCACGCATCATGCGCACCGGGTCTTCGCGATAACGCGCGGTCGGGTCGCCGATCATCACCACGCGTTTTTGCTTGATATCGGCGAAACCATTTACGCAATCCCAAACCTCTTCGCGCTCAGGATCGTAGAACAGTGCATTCATGGTGAAGTCGCGACGAATGGCGTCTTCCTGCTGGTTGCCGTAAACATTGTCGCGCAGCAAACGGCCATGCTCATCGGCACGCCCGTCTTTTTCATCCGCATCTGCGGCAGGATGATTGGCGCGGAAAGTGGAGACTTCCACCGTTTCATCGCGAAACATCACGTGCACGAGTTTGAATCGGCGACCGATGATGCGCGCGCGGCGAAACACGGCGCGAACCTGCTCGGGTGTCGCGTCGGTGGCAACGTCGTAGTCTTTGGGATGCCGGCCCAGCAACAAGTCCCTGACGGCACCGCCAACCACAAAGGCCTTATAGCCGGCCCGATGCAGGCCTTCGCACACACTGATGGCCGCATTGGAAAGTTCCTCGCGGCGAATACCGTGCTCGGCCTGTGCGTAGATACGCTCTTTTGCACCCGCCTGCTTCCTGGGTTTCTTCGTGCCAAATACTTTTTCGATGAATTTCTTGATCACGCGTTGTCTTTATCTTGTCGAAATAATCGGCCAGCCGTGCTTTTCGGCATGCGAGCGCAAACTGTCGTCGGGGTTAACGGCGACGGGGTCGCTGACCGCCTCCATGAGGGCAAGGTCGTTGTGCGAATCGCTGTAAAAGTAGCTATGTTCGAAATCCGGTAATTGCCTGCCCATCGCTCCGAGCCATTGCCTGACGCGCATGACCTTGCCGTCCCGAAAGGAAGGCTCCCCAATCGGGCGTCCAGTATAACGGCCATCGACCATCTCGACATTACAGGCGATCAGATGCGGCACGCCGAATCGGGCAGCGATGGGTGACGTAATGAATGCGTTTGTCGCCGTCACGATGGCGCATAGATCAGCGGCATGATTGTTTAGCAATGTCAGCGCCTTATGGCCAATCATTGGCTCGATTTTCGATGCCATGTAGCGCTGATGCAGAGGCTTCAACTCGGCGTCCGACTTTCCGCTGATCGATGCGAGTGTGAAGGCCAGATATTGGCGGATATCGAGTGTGCCCGCTTTGTATTGCTGCCAGTAAAAATCGTTCTTGCGCGCGTATTCCTTGCCGTCGACGACGCCCTCTTCGACGAGGAACTCCCCCCATGCATGGTCGCTATCACCGGTGAGCAGGGTGTAATCGAGATCGAACAGGGCGAGATTCATACCAGCGTCGGTTGCGCCAACTCGCGCAGCAATGGGAGGGTGATTTCGCGTCCCGTTTCAAGAGAGTGCTGGTCAAGCGCGTCAAGTAGTCCGATCAGGTTTGCCATGTCGCGCCGCGAATGTCGCAACAGGTATGCGATCACTTCTTCACGTAAGGCAAACCCGCGCGAACGTGCATGGGCGCGCAAGGCATCAGACTTTTCATCGTCGGAGAGGGGGATCAACTGAAATACCAGGCCTTGCCCCAGACGGGAAGCGAGATCGCGGCGGATCGCCAAGTCACGCGGGGCGGCATTACCGGTGGCGATCAATACGTGATGCATTTGGCTGGCGTTGATTAGATTGATGAGATTGAAAATACCGGCCTGATGTGTTTCAGTCAATGAATGCACGTCATCGACGACGAAGTATCCTGGCCCATCGGGCAAAACACCAGCGTGGCTGGCAAAGTATTCTGGCGCACTTTCAACCGCGGGGAAGGATTGCATCAAATGCGATTTGCCACTGCTTTCTGTACCCCAAAGATACAGAATTTTCGCCGACGGATTGCCCGAAGCGGCATCCAATAGTGCTTTCAAGGCTTCGCCGTTGCGACCGGGCACAAAATTATCGAGCGTGGGTAACGGTGGCGGAATGAGATCGAGAATGAGCTGCTTCACAGGTCAGATTATACCTACCCACCTCCACTCGCATTTGCGGCAAAGCGCCAACCTGCTACTTTTCGATGGCGAAAAAAAGGGCCGGTATCTACCGGCCCTTTTTCGGTCAGATAACGCTTCCCTTAGAACTCGTACCGGAACGTTGCCTGCAACGCCCACTGCGATTCGCCCTTCAACTGACGCGTTGTGAAGTCATCTACATTACCCACGCTGTAAATATAACGACCGCTGGCATCAATACCGACAGCATTTACAAAAGTACGGCGCTGCCCACCCAGTGAATTGAACTGAATTTCATCGATGCGACCCCACCTTTTGTTAAGCAGGTTGCCGACGTTGAACACATCCAACACAAATACCGCCTTATGCCCCTTGAAGAAGCTAGGTAACTCTTGGCTGACACGCATGTCGATACTGTTGCTCCATGGCGAGAAGTTCTCGTTACGTTGAGTGACGCCGCCAGCGTTGCGCGCCAATCCACCGTTGGCGTTCACAATTTTCCAGAAGGCCTCTTCGTTTGTTTTGCTGGTGGCGGTATCGTTCAGGAATACCACGTCGCCAGACCCAAACGCCTTAGGGATATACATTAAGTCGTTACCGGCAATACCATCGCCGTTTGCGTCGTTGGCAAATGTCCAGCTATATGGTTTACCGGTGCGGCCTTCAAAGAACATGCCTAATGAGGTCTTATAGCCCTTGATGAAATTATGCTGCCAGTTGAGCGATCCGTTGAAGCGATCTTTCACCAAATATACAGAGTTCGCCGCGTTGGACTCGTTAGGATTCAATGTCGCACGACCCCGCCAATTGGAGTTCGACGTTGACGACGTGAGCGGACTGA
>JAJAYN010000319.1 GCA_026786225.1 Burkholderiales bacterium
CGCGAAACGCCGCTACCAGCAGTAACGGAAGGCGCGACGACACGTACGCTGCTTTATATTGAGGATAATGCGGCCAACATGAAACTGGTCGAACAGATCATCGCGCGGCGTCCCGATCTGCGCCTGCTCAAGGCGACCGAGAGTGCGACCGGCATCGCGGCCGCCATCGCCAATCAGCCCGAGGTGATCCTGATGGACATCAATATGCCCGGGATGAGTGGCATAGAGGCGATGAAAATTT
This sequence comes from Burkholderiales bacterium, assembly GCA_026786225.1. Taxonomy (GTDB): domain Bacteria; phylum Pseudomonadota; class Gammaproteobacteria; order Burkholderiales; family Usitatibacteraceae; genus UKL13-2. Next base: position 242 of record JAJAYN010000319.1, read on the forward strand.
TGCGCCTCGATCCATCCACGGCACACATCCCCATCATCGCCCTCAGCGCCAACGCGATGCCCAACGATATCGCCAAGGGCCTCGAAGCGGGGTTCTTCAATTACATCACCAAGCCGATGAAGGTTAACGAATTCATGGATGCGCTCGATGCCGCGCTGATCTTCTCGAAATTGACTGCGGGTAGCACAGCTAAAAAAGCCTAGCAAAAGTCGGTTGTCGGCACTTTGATCATAAATTGCAAACGCATCAATGCACGCGCGCAGCACCCACACGCCACACGACATTGCCCACATCGTCGGCAACCAGCAACGCACCTTGCTTGTCCAGCGCCACGCCCACGGGGCGACCAAGCGCTTTGCCTTCGGCGCTGAGAAAACCGGTGAGCATGTCGATGGGCATGCCCAACGGCTTGCCATTTTCAAACGGTACAAAGATGACCTTGTAGCCGCTGTGCGGTCGGCGATTCCACGAACCGTGTTGGCCGATAAACATGCCGTTGGCGAACGCGACAGGCAACGTCGTACCGGCGGATGAGGCCAGTCCCAGCGGCGCGGTGTGTGGCCCCAGCGCGTAGTCGGGCGCGATGGCGCTGGCAACGAGGTCGGGCCGCTGAGGTGTGACGCGTGTGTCGATATGCTGGCCGTAATAACTGTATGGCCAGCCGTAAAATCCGCCGTCGCGTACGGAGGTCAGGTAATCGGGCACCAGATCGCTGCCGAGCTCATCGCGTTCGTTCACCACCGTCCACAGCGCACCCGTGGCCTTTTCCCACGCGAGACCATTGGGATTGCGCAGGCCCGAGGCAAACACGCGATGCGTGCCTGTCTTGATATCGATTTCAAAGATGGCCGCGCGTCCGGCTTCGGCCGCCATGCCGCGTTCGCCCACATTGCTGTTCGAGCCCACGGTGGCGTATAGCCTGGTGCCATCGGCGCTGGCGATAAGATTCTTGGTCCAGTGGTGATTGATCGGCCCACCCGGCAGATCCGCGATTTTTACGCCCGACGCGGTGATCGCGGTCGCGCCGGTGGTATAGGTAAAACGCAACACCGCATCGGTAGTGGCGATATATAGATCATTGCCGATGAGCGCCATGCCGAACGGCGAATTCAGGCCTTGAAGAAAATTTGAACGCACATCCGCCACGCCGTCGCCATCGGTATCGCGCAGCAGCGTGATGCGGTTGGCGCTCGGTACGCCCGCACCCGCGCGCTTCATCACCAGGCCCATCACCCAACCTTTGATGCCCTTACCGTCTTCCGGTTTGGGCGGCGCATTGCTTTCTGCGACCAGTACATCGCCGTTGGGCAACACGAACAGCCAGCGAGGGTGATCCAGACCGCTGGCAAACGCCGTGACACGCGTGCCGGGAGGGGATTGGGGCATCGCACCGACCGGCCAGCCCGTGGCGGGTGCGATATTTACCGTAGGAATCAGTGTTTGTCGCGGCGCAGGCAGCACGGGTTGTGGCCCGGTGCCGTCCGCGACTTGAAGCTTGGCGGTCTCACCGCAGGCGGCGAGAGCCAGCAGAAACAGGGCTGTGAGCGAGTTGCGCAGGAGAGATCGTTCACGCCCGCGCAACACGTTGCAAACAGCCGTCAAATCTTTCCCATTACGACGAGGATGATCAGGATCAGTACGACCAATCCCAATCCACCGCTGGGCCCATAGCCCCAGCTCTTGCTATGGCCCCAAGTCGGGAGTGCGCCGATTAGCATCAGAATTAAAACGATCAACAGTATGGTTCCCAAGCTCATGTGGTTCTCCTGAATGTTGTGATTTAAACGATTTATTTTCTTGGTGCTGGCGGCGGTGTCACGATGACCGTGGTGCTGTCGCCTGGCTTGCCGGGTTCACCCTTCATGCCGTCGCTTCCGGGTGCGCCCTGTGGACCTGCGGGACCAGGCATGGGGGTTGGCGCTGGAACCGGTACGGCTACCACCGCAGGTGCAGGTGTTGGTGAAGCAGGCACATTGACGACGGTCGGTTTTTCACAGGCGGCCAATGTCAAGGCGGCGAGCATGGTGGAAAGTAAAATTGAATATTTCATGGTGAGTCCTTTGGAAGTGGAAAAACGTGACGCCGATAGCTTCAATTCATCCGGAGAAGTACCCGGTGGAACGTTGGCTGTCGTAGTCGGCACAACCACATCTTAGCGGCTTCAGCTGAATAGTTCAGTGCGGTGGCGAACAGAGTAGCCGTCTTTTCACCGCGCTCCGCAGGTCAGCGTGCCGCTGCGCGCCGTACGTTGTTGCGTTGCTTGATGCCTTCGCAGCCGACCGCACCAGCCGTGGGCGCGTCAGCTTCGCCTCTGTCGATCAACGGCAGCAGCGCCGCCAGCG
>JAJAYN010000320.1 GCA_026786225.1 Burkholderiales bacterium
GCATTTTTGCGGCAATGGCAAAGGCATCTGCCCAACGCCCGCGTGCATCTTATGTCGGACGTGGGTCATTACGTACTGGAAGACGCTGCCGACGAGCTTATTCCGCTGATTACGCAATTTGTGCGGTCCGCAACTCGCTAGTACCCGCCGTGAGCCACATCGGGAACGCGGAAATCTGCAACATCGCCGCCCATCTTCCGAGGATGGCTCGGCTGCAGCCCGATACGCTTGCGGTGGTATTGTCCAACGGAGTTGACGCTGACGGACGTCGCGCCTATTCCCGCCAGACCTACCGTGAACTTGATCGCCAAAGCGATGTTATTGCCGCAGGCCTCGGTAAAGTGGGGCTCCGGCGCGGCATGCGGTGCGTGCTGATGGTCAAGCCAGGCCCGTCATTCTTTGCGTTGGCGTTTGCGCTGTTCAAGGCGGGCATCGTCCCAGTGTTGATCGATCCAGGCCTGGGGATTGCGCAACTCAAGACCTGTCTCAACGAAGTCGAGCCAGAGGCGTTTATCGGCATTCCTGCGGCACATGCCGCGCGCGTAGTGCTCGGCTTGGGTAGAAAAACGATTCACATCTCCGTCACGGTCGGTACGCGCTGGTTTTGGGGTGGTAATACGCTGTCGAACGTGATCGCACTCGGCGAAGGCACCGGACCGGTTCTCGAAAGCACGCACGCCGACGACACCGCCGCGATCCTGTTCACCAGCGGCAGCACCGGCATTGCCAAAGGTGTGCGCTATAGCCACGGCAACTTCGCCGCACAGGTTGAACTGATTCGCGATACCTACGACATCCGCCCCGGTGAAATTGATCTGCCGACTTTTCCGCTGTTCGCCTTGTTTGATCCTGCGCTCGGGATGACCACAGTCGTACCTGACATGGATTTCACGCGTCCCGCGAAGGTTGATCCAGAAAGAATCAAGAATGCGATTACCGATTGGGGTGTGACCAACGTATTCGCCTCACCTGCGCTGCTGAGTACCGTGAGCCGACACGGGGTCGCACACGGCGTGCAATGGCCGAGCGTGCGGCGCATCCTCACCGCCGGTGCACCGGTGCCAGCCGCGACGCTCGAACGCATGCATCAGATGCTTTCGCCCGATGCCGAAATTTTTACGCCCTATGGTGCGACCGAAGCACTGCCGGTGGCGAGTATCGGCAGCCGCGAAATCCTTGCCAGCACGCGCGCGCTGACTGATGCCGGTGCCGGCGTCTGTGTCGGTCGCGTGGTGGTGCCGAACGATGTTCGTATCATCGAAGTTACCAATACCCCGCTGACGGATTGGCACCAGGTGCGCGAACTGCCGGTTGGGGAGATTGGTGAAATCACGGTTGCCGGACCGACCGTGACGTCGATGTATATCGGCCGCCCGGAGGCAACCCGCTTGGCAAAGATAAACCGGGACGGCGTAATCGTGCACCGCATGGGCGACGTCGGTTACTTCGATGCCATCGGGCACCTGTGGTTTTGCGGACGCAAATCGCATCGCGTGGAATTGGCGGGCGAGACGCTGTACTCCGCGCCGGTGGAAGAGGTTTTTAACACCCACGCCGCCGTTTTTCGTAGCGCGCTGGTCGGGGTGACCATGGATGGCGTTCGTGTTCCGGTACTTTGCATTGAACGCGAACAGGAGTCGCCTTCGAAAAACCGGATGGAAAAGCGAGAATTGTTCGATCAGTTGAAAGCAATCGGTGCCAAGTTTGAACACACTAAGGGCATCACGCGCTTTCTGATTCACCCGGGCTTTCCGGTGGATATCCGCCACAACGCCAAAATCGGCCGCGAAAAGCTGGCTGTGTGGGCACAGGCGAGGCTGACATGATTCTGGTCACCGGCGGGAGCGGATTCCTCGGTGGTGCGGTGGTACGACAGTTGGTCGCACGCGGTGATAAGGTTCGCAGTCTGCAACGCGGCGATGCGCCACAATTGCGGGCACTTGGCGTCGACGTTGTTCGTGCCGATCTCGCTGATCGTGAGGCGGTCATCGACGCGGCGAAAGGCTGCGATGCGGTCCTGCATATCGGCGCCAAAGCAGGTGTGTGGGGGCGGCACGAAGACTATTATCGGGCGAACGTGATTGGCACGCGCAATGTCATTGATGCCTGCATCGAGAATCGCGTTCGCCGGTTGGTCTATACCAGTACACCGTCGGTTATCCACGCCGGCGGCGATGTCGAAGGTGTCAACGAAAGCGCACCCTTGGCGACCCACTTCGACACCGCTTACCCCGCCACCAAAGCCGAAGCCGAATCGATGGTGCTCGCAGCCAACAGTGCAACGCTCGCGACTGTTGCACTTCGTCCGCACCTGATCTGGGGCCCCGATGATCCGCAACTAACGGCGCGAATTCTGGCGCGCGGCCGCGCCGGACGCCTGCGACTGGTTGGTGGCGGCAAGAAAAAAATCGACTCGGTCTATATCGACAATGCCGTGAGCGCGCACCTGTTGGCACTGGACCGCCTCGGGCCGACTGCCGCGTGTGCAGGCAAAGCCTATTTCATCTCGCAGGACGAGCCGATGCGGCAGTGCGATCTGATTAATGGCATTCTCGCTGCCGGGGGTCTGCCACCTTGCGACAAATCCATTTCGCCCGGCGCAGCCTACGTGGTCGGTGCCATCATGGAATTTTTCTGGCACCTCACGGGCCGCGTTGATGAGCCGATGATGACGCGCTTTCTCGC
>JAJAYN010000321.1 GCA_026786225.1 Burkholderiales bacterium
GCGCACCGTGCTGCGTAATCGGGCGGACGTCTATGGATTGGCGTTGGGAATGACACGTACGCGTGACTTTTCAAATGCAGAGAAAGAGCTCAACACGATTCGCGGGGGCAACAATCCACTTCATCCATGGATCGAAAATCTCGCCGCCGAAATAAAAGCTGGCCAGCAAAAGTGGCCGGAATCGCTCCAAATTTATCGTGCTGCTATGGTCGCGTTTCCGCAGCACCGTGCGCTGTTCTATGGCAGTGTCGAAGCGTTTTACGAATCGGGCCAGACCGATGCCGCGATTGCGCAGATCAATGAGCGCCTGAAAAGTATTCAGGACGACGCCCGCCTATTTGAATTGGCCGCCAAAGGATATGAAAAGAAAAACAAGAAGCTGGCACAGCACCGTGCGATTGGAGAGGCATACTTTCGGCGCGGCAACCTGATCGGCGCTGTTGAGCAGCTTCAACTTGCGGTGAAAGCAAAGGACGGCGATTTTTATGAGGCCTCCAGTGCCGAATCTCGTTTGCGCGAAATGCGCGTTGCCTTTCGCAATCGTCCGCTGATGCCAGGTGAAAAAAGCGAGAAGCGCGGTCGCGATGACGACCGTGACGATCCGCCAGACACTACCCGTACCGCGCCGCGCGTAACAGCGCAGCTTCCTGCGCCAACTTTGTCGCGTGGCGGTCCGGTGCGCGCACCAGAGCTGCCGCCTGCGGCAATGCGCGCATGGTGAGCGAGGCAATTACACGCAGTATCTACCTGCTATTGACCTTTTCCTTTGCCGGTTTGTGCGCGCCGCAAGCATTGGCGCAGGCAAACGCAGTTGCTGGCCGGGCGCTGTTCGCCGAGGAGCGCAAGGGCAATTGCTCCGCATGCCACAAAACGCCCACAGACGCACCCCGGATTGGTGCCTCAAATATTGGCCCACCGCTTGAAGCCATCCGCCAGAAGTACCCAACACCGGCAGACCGCATGCGGTTGCGGGATTCGATCCGCGATCAAAGCAGGGTCAACGCGTCAACAATCATGCCGCCTTACGGCAAGCACCGCATCCTGACGGAAACCGAAATAGATGACATCGTTGCTTATCTTGAAACCCTTTAGGTTGGCCTGCTCACGACTCATGTTCGGCTGCGTGCTGGGCGCATGTTTGCTACCACTCGTTTCACGCGGACAGACGCCATCAACGCCCGACCAGCAACGGCAGAGACTTGTGCAGACACTTCAAAAGCGAATGCCCGGGACCAACCCCGCCGATTGGGTGCAAGGCGCGAACCCTGCGACGGTTGTACAGGCCATCCCGTTGAACGCGGACAACGCGACCAACAGTGCGGACATACTTGCAATCGGCAAGAAAGCGTGGGATCGGAAATTCAAGAATGGCAAGTCACTTGCCATCTGCTTCCCAAATGCCGGTAAGCGGGTGGCAGCGACGTATCCACAATTCGACGCAAAGAAGCGGCAGGTGGTCACGGTGGAAATGGCGATCAACAACTGTCTGGCACTGCATGGCGAGCCTGAGATCGCGGCAGTTAATGCGGCACTCATGGGGCCACTCAGCGCATATTTCAAAAGCCTCTCCGATGGGCAGCGTTTGACGGTGCGCGTCGGCAGCGTACAGGCGCGCGAAAAATATGATGCCGGGCTGGCAATGTTTCAGCGACGCATCGGCCAACAGGATGTCGCATGTGCATCGTGTCACGTACAACATGCCGGTAACATTTATCAAAAACAAGGGCTCTCTGCCGCGGTGGGTCAGGCCGTCACCTGGCCCAGACTGCAGCCGGGGGGGCGAGTTCTCGGCTTACAGGCGCAGTTTCAGCGCTGCATGCAGCGTAGCGGTGCTGAACCATTTCCGGTCGGCGCAGAAGAGCTGAACAATCTTGAGTACTTCCATGCGTTCATGTCGAATGGATTGACGATGCGCACGTTGGCAGTACAACGCTGATGGCTCTCCGCGTCACTCCAGGATGCATAAGTACAATGTCGGCACGCTAGAATCCACTCTTCGAAAATAACAGTAACCCGCTCCCACCATATGGCTTCGTTCAAATCCGTTTCGGCTGCATCTTTCAGGTTCCTTTTTCGTGCCAGGGTCATCGTGCCTGTGCTGCTCGTCTTGGCGGTGATTGGCATCAGCGCTTATTTTCAGAAAAAAGCCGAGGACAGCAAGGGCGAACGCTATCGCACCATCACCGTCGACCGTGGTGGGGTGGTGCAGCGAATCTCCGCCAATGGGACGCTTAACCCGGTTACGGTGGTCAGCGTCGGCACGCAGGTATCGGGCACCGTCACGAAACTGTATACAGACTTCAATAACGCGGTCAAAGCAAATCAGGTACTGCTGGAACTCGACCCGGCGCTGATCAAAGCGAATCTTGCACAAATCGACGCGAGCTTGCGTTCGGCGGAAGCAACATCCCGACTGGCCGCGAGCACCTTGAAGCGCAATCAGGAACTGGTCGCGAAGGGCTTTATCAGTTCCCAAACGCTCGATCAGAATGCGAAGGAGCTCGATGTCGCCAACGCCACCGTTGCACAGGTGAAATCGCAACTCGACCGTGAAAAGACCAACCTGAGCTACACCATCATCCGCTCACCCATCGACGGAATCGTCATAGACCGGAAGATCGATGTTGGCCAAACGGTTGCGGCAAGCTTCAGTACGCCAACCTTGTTCCAAATCGCCAAGAATCTCGAAGA
>JAJAYN010000322.1 GCA_026786225.1 Burkholderiales bacterium
GGCCTACTGTTATGTCGCCAGCGCGCCAATTACAACATTTCATGCGACACGAATGTACCGAAGCAGTTGGTTCAATAGGACCTCAAGATATGTTTGGCTGGCAGTATGGGTAGCGCTGACCCTGTGGATTTGTTTTGGCTCATCGCCAAATTTTTTCCTGTGGATTATTGCGGCACCAGCTATTTGGACAGTCTTTGTGCAGATACTTTGCATCATGCGATTACACGCGGACGAACCGATTAAGGGTGAGAGAGCCCCAAACGGGATATATCTTTGGTTTTGTAAATTATTGACGCGAAAGGAAGCCGAGCAAAAGTTAGGAACTGAGCCAGCTAACTTCGTAACCTTTTATGAATCGCTTGTGGATAAACGCTCGGGCGAACATGGCGTCGGCATGCGCGAGAGCTATACGCATTTACGGGAGCATTCAAACGCAATCTTCATTGTGTTACTTGAAGTTTCGCTAGCGGCGATGATTGTATGTTTGGTCGGTGCATTTGGCGGCACCCCAAAACACAAGTTGTTAATCGTAGTTGCTGTTTTGTTCGTCTGGTTGATACCTGCAGTATTTTTGTGGGCTCAAGCAAATCGGCTAGAGCGGTCGCTCATTAGCTACGAACAATAGGGGACAGACCACGGTTTACCAGCACAAAACTTTGTAATCAAAGTGGTCAGCGTCAATTGTTTCAACAAACACTAGCATCCACGAGCCTCTTCAGCCGAAAATGCCACAAACGCCGCGCCAAATATAGAGTTTTGTTTCAAAAAATACGCACACCCCCATTTCAACAAAAGAAGAGATCGTTTCGTTGCCAACTTCCAATTAATGAAAAGCAAAAAGACATTCTACGAATTCTTCTCCGGCGGCGGCATGGCGCGCGCGGGGTTGGGGGACTCTTGGCAATGTTTGTTGGCGAATGATATTTCGGAAAAGAAAGCAGCTTCGTACGCGATCAATTGGGGCGTTGACCACTTGGTGGTGGACGATGTCTATCGCCTGACGGCGGCCAATCTGCCTGGGCACGCTGACATGGCATGGGGTTCGTTTCCCTGTCAGGACCTCTCGCTCGCAGGTGCGGGCGCGGGCCTTGAGGGCGCGCGATCCGGGGCATTTTGGGGATTCTGGAAATTGATCCGCAGCCTCAACAAGCAGCATCGCAAGCCGCGCGTTGTCGTGCTGGAAAATGTTTACGGCGCGCTAACATCGCATGACGGCAAGGATTTCGAAACCATCGTCCGCGCCGTGGCAAGCGAAGGCTATTGCATCGGCGCGATGGTGATCGACGCGATCCATTTCGTGCCGCAATCGCGTCCGCGCTTATTCATTGTCGGTGTTGATTGCGCGTTGCAATTACCGACGACAGCCACCGCTGCGGGGCCGAACCCCGCATGGCATCCGGCCGCGCTGATCAAGGCCTACAACCGCTTGTCGGCGAGCGATAAGCTCATCTGGCGCTGGTGGAATATGCCGCCGCCTGCGGCGCGCGTTCAAACACTGGATGACATCATCGAGCCTGTTCCGCACGGTGTCGATTGGCACACGCCTGCGGAAACCGAACATATCCTGCAGATGATGACGCCGCTCAACCGAAGAAAAATACTTGGCGCGCAAATGGCTGGTAGTTTGAAAGTGGGTGCGATTTATCGGCGAACCCGAGAAGGCGTTCAGCGCGCGGAAGTTCGATTTGATGGCGTCTCTGGCTGCCTGCGTACGCCATCGGGTGGCTCAAGTCGGCAAACGATTATTGTCGTGGAGGGTTCACGCATACGCACCCGCTTGCTGTCGCCACGCGAAGCAGCGCGCTTGATGGGGCTGGATGATGGATATGAATTGCCGCCGCGCTATAACGACGCCTATCACCTGGCGGGGGACGGCGTGGTGGTGCCAGTTGTGCGGCACCTTGCGCAGCATCTACTTGCGCCGATTATTGACGTGCAGGCTGACGCTAAACTTCGGCACACCCATCAGAAAGCCGCATGAGTAAAAAGCCGAAAGCGGCGTTGCCCAAAGCTATCAATGCCAAATCGCCTGCTATATTGGCCGTAGCATCCAAGTCATTGCCCGCAGTTGGTGATGCCGCCACCAACCTCCCGATTGAAGTTGAAGAACTCAATAAAGAGTTGGTCGCTTTTTTGGCAACGCCCTTTGATGTTCCTGGTGCCAAGACAACGAAAGGTAAAAGGTTAGGTGCTGTTCAATGGGGTGTCTACGCATTTTTTGATTATGACGATGAGCCGATCTATGTGGGGCAAACCAATGCACAGCATTGGTGACAGACCACGGTTTATTTCCGAAAACAACCGTGGGTCGCGGTAGGGACGACGGTTACCCGCCGCCCCCCGCACAGATCCGTACGTGCGGAATTACCGCATACGGCTCCTGCCGCAGGTGATGACGCGACTATGTTCATGTTCGCGCGCCGCTGTTGCTTGGCGCGTTCGCGTAGGCCTTCAAGTCCCATCGACGCACTTACCCGGCTCTGTGTCCGGCATGCGGGGGCATCAACGGCCTTCCC
>JAJAYN010000323.1 GCA_026786225.1 Burkholderiales bacterium
AAAAGGGGTAACCCGGGCCGTTGGTAAAAGCCTTAAATGAGATTAAGGCCCCCGCTCAGGGAGGAGAAGCGGGGAGACGCGAACGCCTCACTTACTGAGACGATCGTCGCAACGAAAAGTTCAACATTCTCATCTTCGGTCAAGTCACGAGCTTTTTCGAGAGCATGTTGTAGACTTACTCCCCTCCCTTCAACTGTTTTCAATTGATGAATATTGGCCAGTTCCCCCAACGTCGAATGCGTCGCTTGCGAAGGACTGGATTCCTGCGCGACATCGTGCGCGAGTCCGCGCTTTCACCTGCAGACTTGTTGTATCCCGTTTTCATTCGCGAGGGTACAAGCAAGCGTGAAGCCGTTGTTTCAATGCCTGGCGTTGAGCGGTTATCTCTAGACTTGCTTTATCCGGTATTCGAAGTCGCAGCAAGACTAGGTGTGCCTGCGATTGCCTTATTCCCGGTAATTGAATCGGACAAGAAAACTCCTCGCGGCGAGGAAGCGTTCAACCCCGGTGGATTGGTGCCCCGGGCCATCATTGAGCTGAAGAAACGCTTTCCGAATATCGGGATTGTCTGTGACGTGGCGTTGGACCCGTACACAAGTCATGGACAAGATGGCGTAATCGATGCGACGGGCTATATCCTCAACGACGAGACTGTCTCCGTACTCGAAAAGCAAGCGGTGACGCAAGCGCTTGCGGGTGCAGATATCGTTGCACCTTCAGACATGATGGACGGCCGAATAGGTGCCATACGCAAAGCCCTTGATTCCGAGGGTCATGTTCAGACGGCGATTCTCGCCTATTCGGCAAAGTACGCTAGCAAGTTTTACGGTCCGTTCCGAGACGCGGTGGGTTCAGCGGGTAATCTTGGCCAGAGCGATAAGAAAAATTACCAGATGGATCCGGGAAATTCCGACGAAGCGATGCGCGAGATCGCGCTCGACCTGCAGGAAGGCGCTGACATCGTAATGGTCAAGCCGGGTATGCCGTATTTAGATATCGTCAAACGTGCCAAAGACACCTTTGGTGTTCCGACGCTGGTTTATCAGGTGTCCGGCGAATACGCCATGCTGAAAGCGGCCGCCCAAAATGGATGGTTAGATGGCGACGGCTGCATGATGGAATCACTGCTCGCATTCAAGCGGGCTGGCGCAGACGGTATATTGACTTACTTTGCGCTGGAAGCTGCGGCGTTGCTGGCACAGTAATAGAATTACGCCGATAGCAGCGCCTCTACATCCTTAAGTTGCGCATCCGCGCGCCTCAGGTCACCAAGTGTGTGGTGAGCCGCCCGCATTGCGTGATGCGAGAAGCACGTCACAATGACCGGAAATTCGTTGAAAGAGAACTCATAAACCAACATATTTTTCCGTGTGGAGGCCGTTTTCATTTTGCGGTCAAGTTTAATTTGCGTTTTGAACGGAGTGCCTTCGTTCAAGAAAAACAATTCAAGCTGCTTCGGGTTGTGAGTAACGACTTCTAGTTCAATAGTGGAGAAGAGGTTGGCTGTTCCGGTCAAAATAGGCCCAACCAGCCAAGGCGAAAATTGACCAAGCCAACGCATCGTGTCGGCCGCAGTCCGCTGCAATACAAGGCATTCTTGAGGTTGTGACGAGACTTGAAAAAGTGATTGATACAAGCGAAGTGCGGCGTCAACTTCGACATTGTCCGGGAGCATGTTTTTTGACGTTGTGCCAAGTTGGCGGGCCGCTTTTTGTATCGCCGTCGCAACGTCGTGCATCCCGTCCTCGGCGATCAAGCGAGCAGCTTGATACGCGATTTCACTCCTGAGTACGTGAAGTGGAGATCGTTGATTTTCGCGGTCGTGCAATGAGCCGCGCCGCTTCGAACCATCGTTTTTCTTGTGAGACATTCCGCTGGTTCCACTAAGAAAGCACAAAAAATTGCCTGAAGACTAGAAAATTTGATTCCTTACTTCTTCAGAGGGCTTGTTCGCTTCCCGCAGCGCCGCTGGCCCCTCCCCGACGCTACCAGCGTTTTCTGCGTAGACAAATTCCATCAGCGGTTTGCCGTCTTTGCCCAATTCAGCACCAAGCGGAACCAAAACCAGCCCCGCCGGCGGTTCAAATGGTTGTTCCTTTACTCCCTTGAGTGCTTTTGCCATGTAGTACATCCATATAGGCAAGGACGCACCGCCACCTGTTTCAGCCTCCCCCAATGACGCGGGATTGTCGTAGCCAATCCAAGTGACCGCGACCAGACCTGAATTAAATCCGGCAAACCATGCGTCCAAGCTGTCATTGGTCGTGCCCGTTTTGCCCGAAAGATCATTGCGCCCCAATGACATCGCGCGCGCCGCTGTGCCATATCGAACTACGTCGCGTAACATACTTGTCATGATAAATGCATTGCGGGGATCGATGACCCGTTCCGCAGCTTTGGCATTTGTTGCAATTGTCGCTTGATCCGTACCCGCAATTTCCGGGGCTGCCTCAAACAAGATCCCACCCTTGTCGTCAGTTATCTTGTTGATCAAGTAAGGCTTTACTCGAAATCCACCATTTGCGAATACCGCGTACGCACTCGCCATCTGCAATGGCGTGGTTGATCCAGCGCCTAAAGCCATTGTTAGGTAGGCTGGGTGTTGCTTTGCTTCAAACCCAAACCGGGTAATGTAGTCTTGTGCATAGTTCGGGCTGATTGCTTGCAACAATCGGATGGATACCATATTTTTGGATTTCGCCAGCGCCTGACGCAATCGCATAGGTCCCTCGTATTTGCTATCGTAATTCTTCGGTTCCCAAATTTGGCCCCCATTCCGGCCGGGATCAAATACGACTGGCGCATCATTTACGACTGTTGCTGGCGTGAAGCCTTTTTCGAGCGCAGCGGAGTATACGAAAGGCTTGAAACTTGAACCGGGTTGACGCGACGCCTGATTGACGTGATTGAACTTGTTGGAAGTGAAATCGAATCCACCAACCAGCGCACGTATAGCGCCATCGACGGGATCGATGGACACCAAAGCTGCCTCTACCTTCGGTAGTTGAGCTATTGACCACTGGCCCTTTTCGTCTTGCAGCAGCCGAATGATCGAGCCCCGAACGGGTCTCGACGATGAAACCTTTTCGCCCAAAGCGCGCGCCACAAATTTAAGCCCTTCACCCATGAGCGTTACCGTATCTCCTCGCTTTGTGTGGGCAATCACTTGCTTGTTATCTGCCGCCAATACGATTGCTGGCATTAGGTCGCCAATTATTTCTTTCTCTTGCAGCGCCTCTTCTATGGCTTCTTCTGCCTCCTCCTTGCCCGCCGGTAAGGCGACCAAGCCTTCTGGCCCCCGGTATCCATGGCGACGATCATACTCAAGTACCCCTTTGCGCAGTCCCGCAACGGCCGCCTCTTGGTCAGCTTTTCGAATGGTCGTGTAGACGCGAATCCCACTGACATACGCCTTCTCCCCATATTGTTCAAATACTTCTAGACGCGTCATTTCTGCAACAAACTCGGCGTTCACAGCATAAGTTTGCCGTTCGCGGTTGAACTTGAGCACTTCGGCTTTAGCTAACTTGATGCCCTCGTCGTTTAGAAAGCCAAGTTCATTCATGCGACGTAAAACGTATTGTTGCCTGAGCGTTGCCCGCTTTACGTTATTAAAGGGGTTGTACAACGAAGGTGCCTTTGGTATTCCTGCCAACATTGCCGCTTCAGCAGTCGAGAGCTGTCCAATGTCCTTGTTGTAATAGACGCGACTCGCTGCAGCGAAGCCGAAAGCACGGTTACCGAGAAAAATGTGGTTCAAATATATTTCCAATATTTGATCTTTGCTCAGGCTCTTCTCAATTTTGAAAGCGAGTAACCACTCTGAAATTTTGCGAGTAAGTGTCTGCTCATTGCTTAAAAAGAAATTTCGCGCAACTTGCTGCGTAACAGTTGACGCGCCGCCTTTAATTCTGCCGGCCAGGACGTTGGTCGCAGCCGCACGCATGAGACCTAAGTAATCCACGCCGCCATGTTGGTAAAAGCGTTCATCCTCGGCCGATATGACCGCTTGCTTCATGACCGCAGGGAAATCCTGAACCCGAACGAAGGATCGTTTCTCTTCGCCAAACTCGCCTATGACGTCACCTTCAACGGTGAACACGCGCATGGGTAGCTTCGGTCTGTAATCCGTCACGGCATCGATTGAAGGCAGGTTTGGGTACAAGAGCACGACCGTCAACATGACAATGCCAACTGCCACCAGCGCCAACGAAGTCAATAAGACGAGGGGGTAAAACCACCAGCGCAGAGTCATAGATTCCCGAAGTTGCAAACAATAAAACATTATATCGGGCCGACCATTGGACCAAGCCCCGCGAATCTTCACAGCCTAACCGAACTTAGTGGCGAGATGGTGGCAGCCAAACCATCGCGACAACAATTAAAGCTTTTTCGAGGTTTGAAAGAAAATGCTTTACACGTCCAAAGGTTGTTGCTAGCATTTAATGTAATTTGTGCGTTGTAGGCCGTAAGTACTCAATACGACAAGGGCAGTTCAATCACCATGCTTAAAGAAAAGCTGGCATCCCAGTTTGATTTTCTGCGCGCCACAACGCCACCGCTTATCGGGGTCGACATCAGTTCGTCCTATATCAAGATGGTGGAGTTAGCGGAAGCGGGCAAGGGCCTCTACCGCGTAGAGCGCTACGTCATTGAGCCATTGCCCAAAGACACGATCACAGACGGCAACGTAGCCAATATCGAAGCTGCCGGTGAAGTAATGCGTCGAGCACACAAGCAAATGGCTTCGCGCATCAAGAACATTGCTCTCGCGCTACCGTCAGCGGCCGTGATCACCAAAAAGGTCAATCTGAACGGCAATCAGCGCGAAGAAGACATGGAATATCAGGTGCAGTCTGAGGCTAACCAGTACATCCCGTTTAGTCTGGATGAGGTAAATCTCGACTTTCAGGTTCTTGGACCAACGCCAAACAGCGAAGAAGAGGTCGAAGTTCTGATCGCAGCTTCCCGCAAAGAGAAAATTGAAGATCGCGTTGCTGTGGCCGAGGCTGCGGGCTTGAAAACGACGGTCATGGATGTCGAATCTTATGCTGCGTTAACAGCGTTTGAGATGATCCTAGGGAGTGCTTCCGGTATTGAATCCAGTGACGTGACCGCGATTGTCGATATAGGTGCACAGTCCACCCGCGTAATCGTCATGCATGAAGGGCAACAGGTCTACTCGAGAGAGCAGCAGCTAGGCGGTTACCAACTGACGCAGGATATATCCCGCCAATTCGGGATGCCCGCCGAGGAGGCCGAAGTTGCAAAGAAATCCGGAGGGCTTCCGGACAACTACGGGCCGGACGTGCTACAGCCGTTCAATGAGAAAGTCGTACTGGAGATTTCTCGGGCGCTGCAGTTTTTCTTCACATCAACCCAATTCAACAAGGTCGACCACATTTTACTATCGGGTGGCTGTGCAACGCTGGACGGTTTGGAGGAGATGGTCGCTCAACGAACCCAGGTACATACGATTGTGGCGAATCCGTTCGCCAATATGGCCCTGTCATCAAAGGTAAAGCCCCGACAGCTCACCATTGATGCACCTGCACTGATGATTGCTTGTGGGTTGGCAATGCGAAGGTTTGATCCAGCATGATTCGCATTAACCTGCTGCCGCATCGCGAAGAAAAGCGCAAAGCGCGACAAAAGCAGTTCGCGATCCTCGCGGGACTTGCCGCCGCCGTCAGTCTTGCCGTCGCAGGCTTGCTTTGGGTAGTTTTTGATTCCCAAATCGAAAGCCAGAAGGACCGCAACAAATACTTGACCACTGAAATCGCCAAGCTCGACAAGCAAATCGATGAGATCAAGAGAATCCGCGAAGAGACTGCGTCACTTCTATCAAAGAAACAGGTAGTAGAGGGTCTGCAGAGCAATCGGTCCGAGCCCGTCTATTTACTGGATCAACTGCTGCGGCAACTTCCAGAGGGGCTGTACCTAAAGTCCATCAAACAAACTGGCGAGAAGATAAGCGTCACAGGCTATGCACAGTCGAACGCGCGGGTTTCGGCGTTCATGCGAAATATTGAAGCATCTCCATATCTCGGTAGCCCGAATCTCATTGAAATCAAAGCGGTTACGTTAAATACGCAGCGCGCCAACGAGTTCGTCCTTGATTTCGTGATCAAGCGTGTAAAAGCGGACGATGGCAAAGGCGCACCAAGAGGTGCTGCCCCCGCGAAAGCAGCGGAGAAAAAACCATGAAAAAGTGGCTCGAGGAGCTCAAGCAGTTAGACACAAAGAACCCGGGCGGCTGGCCGTGGCCGTTCAAGATCGTCGCGGTGCTGCTCATTTTTGTGCTTATTTTAGTGGCCGCCTTTTTCCTGCTTTATCAGACACAGCTTGAAGATCTGGGCAAAGAAGAGAAAAAAGAAGCAGACCTTAAGACCGTTTTTGTTGAAAAGAAGAAGCTTGCGGTTAACTTGGAGGCGTATCAACAACAACGCGCGGAAATCGAGCAGTCATTTGGTGCGTTGCTGAAGCAGCTGCCAACCCGATCAGAAATGGACGCATTACTTATTGACATCAATCAGGCTGGCTTGGGCCGCGGCTTGCAGTTTGATCTTTTCAAGCCGGCGGCAACGGAAAACGTGACCGAGTTTTATGCCGAACGCCCGATTAACTTGAAAGTTAATGGCAATTATCACGATCTAGGCGCTTTCGCGAGCGATATTTCCAAGCTTCCTCGAATCGTGTTGTTGAATGATCTCAGCATCGTGGGCGGCAAGGACGGTGCTCTGTCGATGGACGCAGTGGCAAAAACTTACCGATATCTAGATCCAGATGAAGTTGCAGCACAACGCAAAACAAAAAGCGCACCGGCGAAACCGGGGGCCAAATGATCATGTACGCCAAAAAATTCGCGCCCTTAACTCTTCTTGCCATCGCCCTCTTCGGTTGCGGTGAGGGATTTTCGGATTTGCGCACATTTGTGAAAGATTCAGACAAAAGCGTTACGCGGAAAATTGACCCGCTTCCACAGGTGAAACCGTTTGCGCCATTTGCCTATGAAGGCTTTGATCTGCCGGATCCGTTCAAGCCGCGCAAATTGGCAGTCAAGCAAAATGAAGGCGCCGGAGGCGGCTTGGCACCAGACCTCAATCGCCGCAAGGAGCCTCTTGAGGCCTTCCCATTGGAGCAATTGAAAATGGTTGGCACGCTTACGCAATTAGGCGCTACGTACGCACTTGTCAAGGCTGAAAAAACGTTATACCGCGTTAAAAAGGGTAACTATCTTGGGCAGAATTTTGGGCTGATCACCGAGATTAACGATACAGAAGTAAAACTCAAAGAAATCGTACAAGACACCGCCGGAGACTGGACAGAACGCCAGAGCGTGCTGCCCCTGCTCGAAGGAACTGGGAGGTAACAGTGAGCCATACCGATCTAACTCCAGCCACGCCAGGCGCACGCGCGCCGAGTGCGGCATTTAGCCTCTTTGCGGGCCTTGTGACAATGACGGGGCTGCTCATGAGCCTGAGTGGTACCGCCCAGCAGGCCCAGCCAAATTTGCTTGAATCAATAAACACATCCACACTTCAGGGCGGTAAGGTCATCCTTCGCGCCAATTTCAAAGAGCCTCTCGCTGTCGTGCCGCCCGGTTTCACTGTCACCAATCCAGCAAGAATTGCACTTGACTTGCCGAACGTCGTCAATGGTTTGGGAAAAAACACGGTGGAAATCGCTGAGGGTGATGTGCGCTCTGTCAGCGTGGTCGAAAGCTCAGGCAAGACTCGAATGGTTGTCAATTTGACTCGTAGCTTAACGTACTCTACAGCCTTGGACGGAAGCTCTCTGGTCATCACTATAGATGGTGGCCTGCCAAGCGTCGTGAAAGACGCAATACAAACGACCAAGTTTGCGGAAAGCGCGCCAACGTCGAGCGAGCAAAAGTTCAATATCAGGGATGTCGACTTTCGACGGGGGGCGAATGGTGAAGGCAGGATCATCGTCGATCTGTCCTCCGCCAATACCGGCATCGACATCAGGTTGCAAGGCAAGAATGTCATCGTCGATTTCATCAATACATCGGCACCGCGCAATTTATTGCGTCGCCTTGATGTACTTGACTTCGCCACGCCGGTTCGACTTGTGGACTTGGTGAGTCAGGGGGCTACTACGCGGATGATTATCGAGCCCAAGGGTCTTTGGGAATATTCCGCTTACCAGACTGACACACAGTTCATCGTTGAGGTAAAGCAGCTTAAGGAAGACCCGAACAAGTTGGTACAAGGCTTGGGCTACAACGGGGAAAAACTTTCGCTTAATTTTCAAAACGTCGAGGTACGTGCCGTGTTGCAGGTAATTGCAGACTTCACCGGCCTCAATATCATTACCAGCGACACCGTTGGCGGTAGCCTTACCTTGCGCCTCAAAGACGTTCCATGGGATCAGGCGCTCGACATTATCCTGCAAGCAAAGGGCCTCTCGAAACGCAAAAGTGGCAACGTGGTGTTGATTGCCCCATCTGATGAGCTTGCCACGAAGGAGAAGCTGGCACTTGAGGCTAGCCAGCAAATATCAGAGCTCGAGCCGCTACGTACAGAAAGCTTTCAGCTGTCCTACACCAAAGCGACCGATGTTCAAGGGTTGATTACCAACAAGGACCAAAACATTCTTTCGAAGCGCGGGAGGGCGACTTCCGACGGGCGCACGAATACCCTTTTCGTTAACGACACGCCAACCAAACTGGACGAAGTTCGGAAACTGATTGCTCAACTCGACGTGCCGGTACGACAAGTGATGATTGAAGCGCGTATCGTTATCGCGGATGACAAATTTTCCCGTGAACTCGGAGCCCGGTTTGGTTTTATCGCAGGCGGTAACAGTAACGGTCGCAATTATGGCTTTGCACCTGATCTCAACGCCTCTGCCGCGGTTGCAGGCGGCACGTTAAACTGTACTGTTCCGGCTAACGTGAATCTCCCCGTCGCGGGTGCCGCCGGTACGATTGGTCTCTCTATCCTCAACATCGCCAATAGCAATCTGGTGAGTCTTGAGCTCTCCGCGCTCGAGTCCGACGGACGAGGCAAAGTTGTGTCCAGCCCACGCATTATTACGGCCGACAAGCGCAAGGCGACAATTAGCCAGGGTACCGAAATCCCCTACCAAACGCAGTCTTCTTCCGGCGGCTCGACCACGCAGTTCAAGCAGGCCGTATTGTCGCTGGATGTAACGCCGCAGATTACCCCCGATGACAAGGTGATCATGGATATTGAAATCAAGAAAGACTCGGAGAGCGGACGCACGGCGCAAAGTGGAATACCGATCCTCGACGTACGCAACTTGCGCACGCAGATACTTGTGGAGAATGGTGAAACCGCCGTACTGGGTGGGATATTCGAGCAATCAACTTCCACCAACGTAACAAAAGTACCATTTCTAGGCGACATTCCGTTCATTGGCAACGCATTCAAGAAAACCCAGCGTATCGACAACAAGACCGAACTTCTGGTGTTCATCACGCCACGTATTATCAAGGACCAACTCAACCTGCGTTGATTCGGATTCGTCAAGGCAGCTCATTAGCCCGCCAACAGGTTTTAAACGGGGCGCTCGCGAGAGTGCCCCGTTTTGTTTAAGCCCCATCAATATGTTTGTCTACCGCCACAATGTCTTCGCTGCCTGAAAAAAAACGTAATCTCTATCTAGTCGGCATGCCCGGCTCGGGAAAAAGCACCATTGGCCGGTCACTAGCAAAATGTCTGCAGCTTACATTTGTCGACGCCGACCAGGCGCTGACAGAACGGACCGGCGTAGCAATTGCGACTATTTTCGAAGTAGAAGGCGAAGCAGGGTTTCGGGAACGCGAGTCGGCACTGGTGGCTGAATTGTGTGCTTGCTCGGATATTTTAGTTGCCACCGGTGGGGGTTCGATCCTGCGGGCAGCCAATCGGCGCCTACTGCACTCAACCGGCGTCGTTGTCTACCTGCGCGCAAAGCTGGACGACCTTTGGGCCAGGACGCGACACGACACCAAGCGCCCATTGCTCCGCGCGGACAGTCCACGGGAAGTGCTTGCCTCGCTGCTTGAAATACGCGAACCGCTTTACACCGAAGTTGCTGATCTCATTGTCGAGACCGTCGGCTACCCAAAGGTCACGAGACTGGCGCAGGAAATTGCCGACCGCCTGGTGCAAAATCAACTTTGGCAGCCCCCGCAAATTCTCCATGACGACCCCAATGAGCCACGACGCGCCTAATAGAACCACCCTGCACGTTTCGCTAGGTCAACGCAGTTACCCGATCCTGATCGGCGGCTCCCTGCTCTCGGACCCAGCAATTGTTGTTGGGCACCTGTCTGCGCCACGCGTCGCCCTCGTCACCAACGAAAAACTCTATCCACTTTATGGCGAAGCGCTGTCTGGCCTCTTGCGACGAAGTGGCATTCAGGTATTGCCTATATGTCTGCCGGATGGGGAGCAATTCAAGGACTGGCCAGCGTTGAACCAAATCTTTGATGCCTTGCTAGAGCATGCCTGCGATAGAAAAACAACGCTTATCGCGCTCGGTGGTGGCGTCATTGGTGACATTACCGGATTCGCAGCGGCGACATATCAGCGCGGTGTACCATTCATCCAGATTCCCACCACACTGTTGGCGCAAGTCGATTCAAGCGTAGGCGGAAAAACGGCGATCAACCATACCCGCGGCAAGAATATGATCGGCGCGTTTTACCAGCCGCTATTGGTACTTGCCGACACAGATACGCTGAAGTCGCTGCCCGCCCGGGAATATCGGTCCGGGCTTGCTGAGGTCATCAAATACGGCTTGGCGCTTGACGCCCAATTTTTTGATTGGCTCGAGGCCAACATTGACGCGCTAAATGTTCGCAATCCGACGGCACTTGCGTATGCGATAAAGCGCTCGTGTGAAATCAAGGCGCAAGTTGTCGCCGAAGATGAGCGCGAAACGGCAAAAGACGGCGGTCGCGCCTTACTGAATCTCGGGCACACGTTTGGACATGCCGTGGAAACGGCACTGGGTTACGGCGTTTGGCTACACGGGGAAGCTGTTGGGTGCGGGATGGTGTTGGCCGCGCAAATGTCCAACCAGCTCGGGATGCTGGAGGCGTCCTCTTTAAGCCGCGCAACCGAACTTATCAAAGCAGCTGGATTGCCAATTGCGATGCCCAGCATCGCCACCGACGTGATGCTTGAATACATGGGTCGTGACAAGAAAAACGAAGGCGGCAATATTCGTCTGATCCTGCCAACAGAAATCGGCAAATCGATTGTGGATGCGACGGTAAGCCGTGCGCGCATTGGCGCGTTTCTGGACGCCGCGCCTGCAGTCTAGATGCAGCATTGGCGCAGTCGCCAGGCTAAAAGTGTCCGGAAACCGCCCAGCATAGGCGTTCTACGATTTCACCCCGCAAACCCGCGCAATACTGGTCGGAAACTGGCAGCCGTCTAGACAGCCGCCCGTCAAAATCACTAGCCAAGGCGTTTTAGGAATACACCCATTTCCTTTGCGGCCTGCTTATCACCCTTTGCAGTCGCGGCGGCAATGCCCTTGCCGTAGGCCTCCCTGGCACCAACGTTATCACCACCTTCCGTAAGCGCTTTGCCGAGCAACTTCCACGCCGCAGAATAATTACTGTCCTGCAATACCGCAGCGCGCAAATGGGCGATGGCGCAATCAACGGTGCCCACTTTGAGGTATTCGCTACCTAGCGAAAAACGCAACAAAGGATTGTCCTTGCCCTGTCCCAGCATTTTCTCAAAGTTCTCGATCATCCCCATCTCAGCAATCTCCTAAGCCGCGTGCTACTGGCACAGTAGTTTCAGCTATTATGTAGCCGACTCATCACGGCTTTCAATCCGGCCTCAATTTAACTTTCCATGCGCCCACCAGTGGGCCAATTCCTTACAGGAGCGCGTCATGTTTCGCCTTGCCCGCTTTGGATTCACTTGTCTCGCTGCCGCCCTAACAATTTCGCTTTCAGCCAGCGCCTTCGCACAATCCAAGTCGCGCGATGTCGCCATTGGCCTTCAAGCTGCAATTACTTCGATGGACCCCCATTTCCACAATCTGTCACCAAACAATGCGCTGTTATTGCATGTTTTCGAACCCCTCATTCTGCGCGATGAAAATCAGAAGCTGGTGCCGGCGCTTGCCACTTCCTGGAAAGCCATCGATGACCTGACGTGGGAATTCAAGCTGCGTAAAAACGTGCGCTTCCACGATGGCTCACTGTTCACTGCAGATGACGTCGTCTTTACGCTCAAGCGCGTTCCCGATGTGCCAAACAGCCCATCCTCGTTTGCCACATTCACCAAGCCGATCATTGACGTCAAAGTGGTTGATCCACATACCATCATCTTCAAAACCGCCACCGCGCATGTATTGCTGCCCTCGGATCTAGCCTCCGTCATGATTGTCTCCCGACTTAACGGCGACAAGGCAACCACCGCAGACTACAACTCTGGCAAAGTCGCCATCGGTACCGGCCCATACAAATTTGCCGAGTACGTTCCCAATCAACGGGTCGTATTCAAAGCGAATTACGGCTATTGGGGCGGTGAAGAGCCCTGGGACAAAGTCACGTTCAAGATGCTGACCAATCCGGCGGCCCGCGTCGCCGCCTTGCTCTCGGGCGACGTACAGATGATTGAAACGGTCCCGACCGCAGACATCGCCAAGCTCTCCAAGGACAAGAATTACAGTTTGGTCGATAAGGTTTCCAATCGCGTCATTTACGTGCACCTGAACCAGAGCATGGATAAGTCACCGCCATTTGTCTTCGACAAAGCCGGAAAACCGCTCGATAAAAACCCGTTCAAAGATGTACGTGTGCGCAAGGCCCTTTCGATGGCAATCAATCGTGACGCAATCGTCGATCGCGTAATGGAAAAGAAAGCCGTAGCCGCTTCGCAATTGCTACCTGATTTCTTCTACGGCACCAGCAAGAAGCTGAAGCCCGCGAAGTTCGACCCGGAGGGCGCCAGGAAATTGTTGGCCGAAGCCGGCTACCCCAATGGATTCGCCATGACGTTGCATGGTCCGAACAATCGCTATATCAACGACGCCAATATCGTCCAGGCCATCGCGCAGATGTATTCGCGCATCGGCATCGATGCCAAAGTGGAAACGATGCCATCTGCCGTCTATTTCACACGCGCCACGAAGCTTGAGTTCGGCTATATGGTGCTGGGCTGGGGCACCGAAAGTGGTGAACAGGGCTCATCCATGCGTTCGCTGCTGGCAACTTTCGACCCAACCAAGGGTATGGGCGTGACCAACCGTGGCCGCTATTCAAATCCTGCGTTCGACAAGATCCTGACCGAGGCGCTGGTGACGATGGACGACAAGAAGCGCGAAGGCATGATCCAGCAGGCAGCAGAAATGGTGATGGGTGACGTCGGCCTTATCCCGCTGCACTACGAAGTCAGCACCTGGGCCGCGGCAAAAGGATTCAAGTACACGGCGCGTACTGATCAGTACTCGCTCGCGTCTGGATTAAAGCCGTTAAAGTAGCGCCGTAAATAAATCAAAAACGGCGCACCGAGGTGCGCCGTTTTTCTTGGAAATTCCAAACACAAGCATTGACGAGCCTTTCCAGCCAAAGTGACTGGAAAGGCTCGTGGATGCTTGGTTTCGCAAAAAACCCAAACACGCGTTACGACACGCGAAAATTAAACGGAACACAGACCCGGTAAGCCTCGCCCGCACGGGGCGTGAACCTTGCCCGTTTGAGCGAACGCGCAACAGCTGTCTTGATTTCCTCGACTACTGTCGGGGTTGCGTTGCCCGACGTTTCGATCCACGTGACGACAACATCGCTGGGAACTCCGCTTGCGGCATCGACGCGAATGGCCGCCAGCAGGTCGGTTTGTACGCGGCCACGCAGGGCGTTTGTCGGATACTTGAGCGAGAGCGCGAAATCCTTGCGGTTCTCCCAATCGGATTTTCGCGGCACACTATTCGCAGGACTCGACGCTGCGGAAACATTTCCGGAAACACTCACCACGCCTTTGCCGTCACGTACCTCAAACCAGGTGCGGACATTGCCCGTGGAATCGACCGGCACACAATCCTTGGTAAGCACCGCATTGAACAACCAAAGTTTGGTGACATCGAGCACAGCCTTTTCAAAGGCCGGATTCTGTGGTTCCGATTTGACGATGCGTACCTGCTTTATATTGCCTTTCTGGTCAAACTCGATATCTGCATCGACATAGCCGCGTGCCTTCGAAACCAATTGATCAGGGGGAAATCCGGTGGTACGACCACCTTTGGCTTGGCCCAGTCTTTGGGATCATCCGCGAACAACATTTCTTCGGTAATGGCAGTCGATGTATAAACGACAACGTCAGCAAATGCGCTGCACGAAAGCATAAGCAACGTCAACAATGATGGTGCGATATGAGCAAAACGCATATTGATTTCCGGACGGGTTAAACGACGATGCACGCAGAGGCAGGCGAGGACTGCCGCAATGATAACCAAACCCCGGATAACTGCGCTTGCGCCACACTTCATTTTGCGTAAATCGCCAGTTGGCGCGGCGTTTCAGCCGATTATGGTCGCTGAAACCCGTGGATTCTAGTGTTTCACGCCAGCCGAGTTGACGTGAAAAACCGCGCAAGAATCACGCGCACAATGAATGAAGGATGGGCCGAACTGGTACCTTCACCGGGTAGTGCCTTGCGCCGCGTCGAAACCGGCGACGCAATAATTCTTAGTTGCCCGCTAACGTATTGGGGCCTTCATTCAGTTTCGATTCGGTATCCCAACATTGCACGAGTCACGATGGACTCGACAATTCAGCGCAAACACGGGCACTACAAAAGGACATCGACTTTGCGCGCGGTTTCCGCGTTCGGCAAAGTGGACGCAATCTCTTCACGCAATGCTCTGATCTCCTTGAGTTTCGGCGCGTCGGCCCCCATCGCTTCCTGCTCCTCCAGGCCCACCAGTGCTTGAGATTGTGAAATTACCGCGGCGGTGACCAGGCGGTATCAGCATCCAATGGAAAAATGGGTCGCAGCACATTGCGATACGGCACGCGTGACAGTATCGGCGTGGTGAGGCCCGGCACATCGACTTCAATGATGTGCTCGTCCGAAAACAGCAAATCAAATGCGGCCCGAAAATGTCCGCGCGACTTCACAATCACAGATCGCGCCTTTGCGATGTCGATGCCGAATACTTCGAACATCGCCGTGTCTTTACATTGCTGTCGCACGCTCACGACCACGACACGCACACCTGCAACGCGCAATAGCGCCATCGGCCCGAGATTGATACCATGGCCCGCCGAAATGCCGCGTGAACCGACGATGTTGCCGTGATGCAATCCTTCAACGATCGACTCGGCATCGAACTTCCCCGACAACGCATGTGTTTCATCTCGGTTGAACTTC
The DNA here is from genome assembly GCA_026786225.1 of Burkholderiales bacterium. Lineage (GTDB taxonomy): Bacteria > Pseudomonadota > Gammaproteobacteria > Burkholderiales > Usitatibacteraceae > UKL13-2. The sequence continues at coordinate 15,372 of JAJAYN010000323.1, forward strand.
GCATGAAACGACGCGCCGACACCCAACTGGTGCGCTTCTGCCGCCAGCGCCGGATCGAAAAAAATGCCCAGCAGTGCGTCCTCTACACCCGCTTCCACAAACACCTTTAGTATCCACACCGTATTGCCCCGCCCGCCGCCGCCAGGATTGTCTGCAACGTCGGCGAAAAGCAACGCGGGCCTGAGGGCATCGCGGCCACACGCTAGCGCCAGCCGCGTGGCATCGTCCACCGCGAAGCTCGAAGGACGCATGAATCCGATCGGCTCATCGTCGATGTTCTGGTTCGAGTACAGCGC
>JAJAYN010000324.1 GCA_026786225.1 Burkholderiales bacterium
AATCCCAAGAAAACACAGCGTATACAAAGTCGCCGAGCAGCCATAAAAAAAGCCTGCATTTCTGCAGGCCTTTTTCTATTTCTCAAAAGCTGGCGTCCCCAACCGGATTCGAACCGGTGTTACTGCCGTGAAAGGGCAATGTCCTAGGCCTCTAGACGATGGGGACTCACACGTCTTGTTACGGTGCTTCGTACTACAAAAAACGTAAGCGGCTACTCGAAGAAGCCGCACAAAAATACTTGTAAACCGCTAATTTTGTGGTGGAGGTAAACGGGATCGAACCGATGACCTCTTGCATGCCATGCAAGCGCTCTCCCAGCTGAGCTATACCCCCACATGGAAGTCCGCAATTATAGCCGGAGACTGGGCTTTTTGCAAAACCACTTTAGACCCGAACTTCGTATCCAATCAAGTCACCACTGCCTGTTTCAAACGAACCAAGACTTCCTCACGACCAAGCACATCCATGATGGCGTCTATTGCCGGTGTCTGGGTCTGCCCGGTTAACAGCACGCGTAGCGGCATCATTAACTGCGGCATTTTCAAGCCGTGCTTGGCAATACTAGCTTTGATTGCCGCATTGATATCGCTCTTCGACCAAGTAATGGACGTTAGGCTCGCTGCAAGTTCCACCAGCGCAGGTTTGTTAGCGTCGTTGGTGTGTTCTTTAAATAGCACCTCATCAAACACTGGCCGAACATAAAAATAACGTGCCCCAATTGCCATGTCGACCAGCGTTGCCGCGCGGTCACGCAGTAGATCGGCTACACGGGATACATCTGGCCCTCCATCCAGAGCGAAGCCATTTTTTTGCAGGAAAGGCACCAACTGCGCTGCAAGTGCATCGCCAGCCGCGCGCTTGATGTGCTCATGATTCAGCCACAACAATTTTTCTGCATCGAATCGTGATGCCGACGCGCTAATCTTGTTGGCGTCAAACCAATGCACTAGCTGCTCTCGTGAAAACACTTCTTCGTCCCCGTGCGACCAACCTAGTCGCGCCAGCATATTAATCATCGCCTCAGGCAAATAGCCCTCGTCACGATATTCCATGACGCTCTTGGCACCGTGACGCTTAGATAGCTTCGACCCATCCGGCCCCAGCACTGTCGGTGTATGAGCAAACACCGGCGGCGGCTTGTCCATCGCGTGGTAGAGATTGATCTGGCGCGGTGTGTTGTTGACGTGGTCATCTCCGCGAATGACGTGCGTGATTGCCATATCGATATCGTCGACGACCACACAGAAATTGTAAGTAGGTGTGCCATCTGGCCGCGCGATAACCAAATCATCCAGCTCGGCGTTCGAGATCTCGATGCGTCCTTTGACTTGGTCGTCCCACACAACGGCACCGTCAACCGGATTGCGGAATCGCACCACGGGCTGAATGTCGGACGGTAGCGTTGGCAAGGTCTTTCCGGGCTCAGGACGCCAACGACCGTCATAGCGCGGCTTTTCGCCTCGCGCCGTTTGCGCTTCGCGCAGTGCATCCAGTTCTTCAATAGAGGTGTAGCAGTGATACGCCTTCCCTTCGTCCATCAACCGCGCCACTGCGGCTTTATATAGTGGCATCCGCTGCATCTGGTAAAAAGGACCCTCATCGTAGTCGAGTTCCAGCCACGACATCGCATCAAGGATTACCTTGACGGCTGCGTCGGTAGACCGTTCTTGATCGGTATCTTCAATCCGGAGGATAAATTTGCCGTCGTGATGGCGCGCGTAAGCCCATGCAAACAATGCAGTGCGAATATTGCCAAGGTGGGAGTAGCCGGTGGGACTGGGTGCGTAGCGGGTTCTGATTGTCATAGTTAAGCCTTCAATGAGACGCGAATTATAGGTTATTGACTTGCGGCCCTGAAGTGGCGTTGACGACTCGGGGACAGAGCGCCGACCTTGAAACCAAAGTGTGTGCGTGACCGTATTATCCAGCGGATGTAAGCAATTGTTTTGCCATCCGACCGATGCACTAGCCGCAACGCGTCCTGCATATCCGTGCCGCATGCGAAGCGCGGCTTTTCAATACCAACTAACCTACCAAGGAGCTCTTAAATGAATCGTACCAAAACCCTAAGTGGTGCAGCATTGGCAGTCGCAGCAGCCGGCCTTTTGCTAACGACCGTCGCAACCCCATCGTTCGCGCAGGAAGCAAAAAAAATCCATTGCGAAGGTGTTAGCGCGTGCAAAGGTAACAATGATTGCAAAACCGCCAAGAACGCGTGCAAAGGCCAGGGTGCCTGTAAAGGTCAGGGCTTCGTCAGCATGACTGCCGAGCAGTGCAAGAAGATTGGTGGCAAGGAAGAAGCCAAAAAGTCCTAAGTTTCACGCCGTAGATTTCCCTTGTGAGTGACTGCCGGGTGCGCAGGTGAGCACGCACCCGGTATTTTTTTGTTGAGTGCCATCCAAATTGAATTCTTCATCGAATCTCGGCTTTGGCCTGGGATTGCGTACCACACACTACGACGCCATTCTTGAAACCAGACCGGCGCTAGACTGGTTTGAGATCATTTCCGAAAACTATATGGTGGATGGCGGACGCCCACTCGCCAACCTGACGCGAATACGCCGTGACTACCCCATGGCCATGCACGGCGTCTCTCTTTCGATTGGCAGCAGCGAGCCACTCAACGCAGACTACCTGCGCGGCCTGAAAAAACTTGCTGATCGAATCGAACCTGCGATCATTTCGGATCATTTGTGCTGGACGGGCGTCGCCGGCAAAAACCTGCACGACTTGATGCCGATCCCGTACACCGAAGATGCCGTGACGCATGTCGTTGATCGCGTGCGTCAGGTGCAGGATTTTCTGGGTTGTCAAATCCTGCTTGAAAATGTGTCGAGTTACATTACCTTCGCCCAGTCAGAAATGAGTGAATGGGAATTCCTGCGCACGATTGCCGAGCGGGCCGACTGCCATATTCTTCTGGATATCAACAATATCTTTGTCAGCGCCTTCAATCATGGCTTCGACCCGATCAAGTATGTCGAGGGGATCCCCACCGACCGCGTGCGCCAGTTTCATCTGGCCGGACACGACAATCGAGGCGACATCATTATCGACACGCACGATGCGTCGGTGATTGCACCAGTCTGGGCGCTTTACGCGATAGCGTGCAAGCGTTTCGGACCAGTTTCAACCATGATTGAACGCGACGACAACATCCCGCCGCTGGAAGAATTGCTGGTCGAATTGGGTCAAGCTCGCCAGATTGCCACTGAAGCCACGATGAAAATGCAATGAGTACTTACGCGACGCTGCAAAAGCAGCTCCAGAATTACGTCTTAAGTGGCGAACGCGATGTTCTGTCGGAAGTCATGGATGGCCCGCGCCTGGACGCATTAGGCCGCCTAGACGTCTATGCCACTGGCTATCAATTGCGACTAATCGAAATACTCGACGCTGACTATCCCGCGTTGCACGTACTCGCGGGGGACGACCTGTTTGATCAGCTCGCGCGTGCCTACATCGCGGCGCATCCCTCGGTATTCCCGAATGCGCGCTGGTTCGGCCTGCACTTGCCGCAATTTTTGGCAGGCGATGCTGCGTTCTCGGCGCAGACCGTACTGGCCGAGATGGCACGTTTCGAGTGGGCGATGAACCTGGCGTTCGATTGCACGGACGATCCGATACTGGATATCGCGGAACTGGCAAGTTTGCCTGGCGAAGCCTGGTCGACCGTGGACTTTCAATTGCACAGCTCCATGCAGCGCGTTGAGCTTGCATGGAACGTACCCGCATTTTGGCAAGCCGTGACCCGCGCCGAAGACCCGCCGATACCGGCGCAGTCGCCAAATGCTGCAGCGTGGATGGTGTGGCGGCGCGAACTAACGATCTATTTCCGCTCTCTCGAGACCGATGAGGCCGCCGCACTGGAGGCACTTCAAGGTGGTGGAAACTTTGCTCGTATATGCGAGATTTTGTGCGATTGGCACGAACCGGGACAAGTTCCCACTACTGCGATGGCACTCTTAAAACGCTGGATAGATGAAGGCTTGATCAGCGGCCTGCGCCACCAAGTCTCAGCGCGCCTACATCTTCGGTAACGTCACACCCTTTTGTCCCTGATATTTGCCGCCGCGATCTTTGTAGGACGTCTCGCAAACCTCATCGCTCTCGAAAAACAATACTTGTGCAACACCCTCATTGGCATAAATTTTTGCCGGCAGCGGCGTCGTATTGGAGAACTCCAGCGTGACAT
>JAJAYN010000325.1 GCA_026786225.1 Burkholderiales bacterium
CCGAAATACTGGCATTGCATCGTGAGGGACATGCGTTCCCCGTCGAAATCGTATTTTCTGAAATCCCGGTCGACGGCCGACGTGGCTTTGTCGGCTTTATGCGCGACATCAGCAAGCGCAAAGTCGCTGATCTTAAGTTGCGCCGCTCGCAGTCACTTTTCTCAACCGTCTTCTCGGCAAGCCCCATCCCGATTGTGTTCAGCCGCCTCACGGATGGTCGCTATGTTGAGGCCAATGAAGCTTGCTTTGCATTGTTTGGTTATCGGCGCGAAGAGGTTATCGGCAGGACCACCGTCGAGCTTGGCGTCTGGCCTGATCCCGCACAACGCGAGCAATTACTCGGGCAACTGCGAGCCGATGGGCGGGCGGACAACCTGGAGATTTGCCTGCGCCGACGTGGTGGCGAAAATATTGACGTACTCTATTCAGCGCAGGTGATTGAGTTCCTCGGCGAACCCTGCATCGTCGCGACGATTTTTGATGTCACCAGCAGGAAGCGCGCTGAGCAGGAGCGCCACCTCTCGGACGAGCGCTTTGCGAAAATTTTCCATTGCAGTCCCGACGCGATTGTCATCTCGCGGCTGGATAACGGTATCTATGTCGAACTCAATGAAGCGTGGGCTGAGCTATCGGGCTACTCTCGTGCGGAGCAGATAGGTCGCAGTTCGAAGGAGCTCGACATCTGGGTGGAGCCGGTGCAACGCGATGAGTTGCTGGCGCAGCTTGCCGTGTCCGGACGCGTGCGCGATTTCGAATTCCGCCTGCGCCGCAAGAATGGCGACGTCGCCGATAGCCTGCTAACCGGTGAGGTGATCGAGTTGCACGGCGAGCGTTGTCTGCTGGCAATTCTTGTCAATGTGACCGAGCGCAACCGCAGCACGCGCCGATTGCGCGAGAGTGAGCGCCGCTTTGCCGACGTGGTGGATGCCGCAGGTGAATACGTCTGGGAAACCGATAACGAATCCCGTTATACCTATGTCTCGGCGCGTATCGAGCGGGTACTGGGCTACGCCACCGCCGACGTGATCGGCAAGGTGGCGTATGACTTCATGCCACCCGAGGAAGTCGCGCGACTCAGGAATTGGTTCGATGCGCGCCCGGATCCCGGCACGCCGATACGCAATCTGGAACATATGTCCGTTACCAAAGACGGCAGGCAAATCTGGCAACAGGTGTCGGGTGTGCCGATCTTCAATGCGTCAGGGCAGCGCATTGGTTTTCGCGGCACCGGCCTCGACATCACCGAGCGCAAGCTCGCCGAACAGCGCATCGAAGAACTGGCCACGCGCGACGCGCTCACGCAGTTGCCTAATCGGCGCCTGCTGACCGACCGCCTGTCGCAGGGCATCATGGCGGCACAGCGCAGCGGTGGCCTGATCGCCGCCCTCTTTATCGATCTCGACCGCTTTAAAACCATCAACGATTCGCTAGGTCACGCGGCCGGCGACGAACTATTGCGCGCCGTCGCCGACCGTCTGCAGCAACAGATGCGCAAAGGCGACACGCTGGCACGCATCGGTGGCGATGAGTTCGTGGTGGTGTTGGAAGCCCTGCGTGTACCGGAAGATGCAGGTGCCGTCGCGCAGAAAATCATCGCGGTCCTGTCGGAGCCGTACAGGATCGCCGGCAATACGCTGACGACATCAGCCAGTGTCGGCATTAGCGTGTTCCCGGGGGATGCCCCTGACGGGCTGACACTGGTACGCAATGCCGACATGGCCATGTATTTTGCCAAGGAGCACGGGCGGCGCAATTACCAGTTCTACTCCGAGGAAATGAATGCGCGTGCCGTTGAAAAGCTCACCATGGAGAGTACCCTGTGCCGCGCACTGGAACGCGAGGAGTTCGAGCTTTACTACCACCCCAAATTCAATCTCGTCGATGGAAAGCTCATGGGCGTGGAAGCGCTGGTGCGATGGAACCACCCCGAACTCGGCGTTGTCGGCCCGGCACGTTTTATCCAGATTCTTGAGGAAACCGGACTGATCGTGGCGGTTGGCGAATGGGTGCTCAACCGGGCGTGCCGGCAAAGTCGCGATTGGAGTGAAGCGTACAAGCGCGACATCCGGATGGCGGTGAATTTATCGGTCGGACAATTCAGCAAGGGACTCACGCGCACGGTGCACGATGCCTTGGTCGGGGCAGAGTTGCCGCCCGAGCGACTGGAACTGGAAATCACCGAAAGTGTGCTGATGAAAAACGTCGATGAGAATATCGACGTGTTGCGCCGCCTGTCCGACCTTGGTGTGTCGATAGCGATCGACGACTTTGGCACCGGCTATTCATCGCTTGCCTATCTGCGACGCTTCCATGTCGATACCCTGAAGATCGACCAAAGCTTCGTGCGCGATGTCGATACCAACCTCGACGACGCGGCGATTATCGAGGCGATCGTTGCGCTGGGACACAGCCTGAAGTTGACCGTCGTGGCAGAAGGGGTGGAAACGGACGCGCAGCGACGTCAATTGCTCGCGCTCAATTGCGACCAATGCCAGGGATTCCTGTTTGGCGAGCCGATTCCTGCGGTGGAATTTGAAGCACTTTATTTACAAAGTACGATTCAAAAGGGAACTTCTAATAACCCATTTACCGTTCGCCCTGAGGTATCGAAGGGCC
>JAJAYN010000326.1 GCA_026786225.1 Burkholderiales bacterium
AAGATCAGCGCGGTATTGCCCGTTAAGAATTTCGCGGAAGATAAATATGTGTTTTTCTCGACCAGCGACGGGGTGGTCAAAAAGACGGCATTGTCGGATTTTAGCAATCCGCGCAAGGCCGGCATTATCGCCATCGCGCTGGATGAGGGCGATAACCTCATTGGCGTGGCGCAGACTGACGGTAAATGCGATGTGATGCTGTTTTCCAACGAAGGCAAGGCAGTTCGCTTCGAAGAGGGGGACGTACGCAGCACGGGTCGCGATACGCGCGGCGTGCGCGGCATGAATTTATCCAAGGGTGGCAAAGTGATTGCGATGCTCGTCGCCGAGGATGAGCAACAAAGTGTGCTGACCGCAACGGAACGCGGCTATGGCAAGCGCACTTCGATCGTCGAGTACACGCGTCACGGTCGCGGGACGCAGGGCATGATTGCAATCCAGACCAGTTCACGTAACGGCAAAGTTGTTGCCGCGGTTCTGGTGCGCCCGGAAGACGAGATCATGATGATTACGACCGGCGGCGTATTGATTCGCACGAAGGTAAAGCAGATTCGTGAGATGGGCCGTTCCACACAGGGTGTGACGTTGATCAATCTTGACGAAGGATCCAAGCTGTCGGGCTTACAGAAGATTGTCGAAAGCGATGACGACGAAGTCGCATGAGCCGCGTCTTTAATTTCTCAGCAGGACCAGCCGCGATCCCACTTGAAGTGCTGACGCAGGCGCAGGAAGAACTGCTCGACTTCCACGGTACTGGTATGTCAGTGATGGAGATGAGTCATCGCGGCAAGGTGTTCATGGAAGTTGCCGCAGAGGTTGAAGGTGACTTCCGCGAATTGCTGGCGATACCTGCCAACTACAAGATTCTGTTTCTGCAGGGTGGCGGCAAGGGTGAGTTTTCGCTCGTGCCGCTGAATCTATTGCGAGGAAGAAACAAAGTCGATTACGTCAACACCGGCCATTGGTCGGCAGGCGCGATCAAGGAAGCGCGCAAGTATTGCAATGTCAGCGTGATTGCGTCCTCCGAAGACAAAAATTTCACTTACGTGCCAAAGCAGACCGGCTGGAAAACCAATAAAGACGCGGCATTTCGTCATATCTGCTCCAATGAAACCATCCACGGTGTCGAGTATTTCTGGACGCCGACCATTGATGACGATGTGCCGCTAGTAGCCGATGCGTCGTCACACATCCTGTCGCGGCCAGTGGATGTTTCAAAATTTGGCTGCATTTATGGTGGCGCGCAAAAAAATATCGGACCATCCGGGCTCACGTTTGTGATTGTCCGCGAAGACCTGCTGGGCGGCGCTCATCCGTTCACGCCTTCTGTATTTGATTACACACAACAAGCGGCAAACGGCTGGATGCTCAATACCCCGCCGACGTTTGCTGTCTATCTTGCCGGGCTGACGTTCAAGTGGCTGAAGGCCCAGGGCGGACTTGCAGGTATCGAAGCGCAAAACATCGAAAAAGCGAAACTGCTCTACCAATGCATCGACGAGTCAGATGGTTTTTATCGAAATCAGGTTGCTCTGGATGATCGCTCGCGCATGAACGTGCCTTTTTTTCTGAAAAATGAAACGCTCAATGCAAAATTTCTGGATGGTGCGGGAGCGGCAGGACTCGCAGGGTTGAAAGGCCACAAAGTAATCGGTGGCATGCGTGCCTCAATTTATAACGCGATGCCGTTGGCCGGGGTGATGGTGCTGGCAGAATTCATGCGCGAATTTCAGCGGATACACGGCTAGAATCGTGACATGAAACTCGATCATGCCCAGCAAAAAATTTACGATAGCGCGGTGCGCGTACTCCGTCGCGTACGAGTGACTATTGCCGTTTACGTTGCGGTTATCGGTCTGATGCTTGTATTCGGATGGCACAACAACGCGCTGGATGCTTGGTCGTTTCGTTTCGTTTTGCTCAACTTACTCGCGATTGGATTGGCTGGTTTGCTGCACCACGTTTACCGCGCACTTTCCGAAACAGCACAATTGCTACAGGAAATAATCAGTGCGGATCCGCAGGCGCTATCGCAGCAGATTTCCCGTCGTCTTGGTGAGAACGACCCGGCAGGGCTACGGAATTGATTGACGATCTTTCCCAGCTTCGCAGCGAAATTGACGCGCTGGATGTCGATATTCTCGTGCGGCTGAACGCACGTGCGAGACTTGCGCGCAAAGTGGGATCGCTGAAAGTAGGACAAGCCTATCGACCGGAACGCGAAGCCGAAGTGTTGCGGCGAATCATTGAGATCAATGAGGGTCCACTACCTGACGAAGTCGCTGCACGGCTGTTCCGCGAAATCATGTCGGCTTGTCTTGCGCTGGAGCGACCCATTACGGTTTCATATCTGGGGCCGCGAGGTACTTTCAGTGAACGCGCCGCCGTGAAACAGTTTGGCGAGGGTGCCCAAACCGTTCCGCAACCGTCTATTGACGAGGTTTATCGTAGTGTGGAATCAGGTGCCGCAGATTTCGGCGTCGTGCCAGTGGAAAACTCCACCGAAGGCGCAGTCGGTCGTTCGCTCGACCTGATGCCGCAGACCACGTTGAAGACTTGCGGTGAGGTCCTATTGAGAATTCATCACCACCTGATGGCGCGTTCACGCTCAGAACTAAACGCCATTCAGCGCGTGTTCTCGCATGGCCAGTCATTGGCCCAATGCCATGAATGGTTGAACGCCAATATGCCGCATGCCGAACGTGTTGCCGTTTCTTCCAATGCCGAAGCCGCACGCAGAGCGTCGATCGAGCCACTCTCTGCAGCCGTGGCAGGCGAAATGGCCGCTGAGCATTACGGTTTGACGCTACTGGCCTCAAATATTGAAGATGAGCCAAACAACACGACGCGCTTCCTCGTGCTCGGTAACTACGAGCCAAAACCATCCACAACTGGCAAGGACAAGACATCGCTGGTCCTGTCGGCGGCAAATCGTGCCGGGGCCGTCTATGAAATGCTGACGCCATTTGCCACGCGCGGCGTGTCGATGAGCAAATTCGAATCGCGGCCCTCTAAAGTTGCCATGTGGGAATACTTGTTTTTTGTCGATATCGACGGACATCGGGACGATGCTAACGTCGTCGAGGCACTTGCCGAGTTGCGAAGCATTGCAGGCTACGTAAAAGTGCTGGGCTCATATCCGGCGGCAGTCCTCTAGGCGTCAACTCTTACTGATCTTCGGCGCAGGCCATTGCGTCGCGCACAATTTCCCCCCACGTTTTTTAACTGCGTATGACACGATGATTCCTACCTTTACTGCGGACGAACTCGCCGCGCTCGCCCCGAATTACATTCGTTCGATAGCCGCGTACCAGCCCGGCAAACCGATCTCCGATGTCGCGCGTGAACTTGGGATGAACGAGTTGGACATCGTAAAGCTCGCGTCGAATGAGAATCCCCTCGGCGCGAGTCCAAAGGCCATCGCAGCGATCAAGATGGCCATTGGCAACCTGGCCATGTATCCCGACGGCGGTGGTTTTGCCTTGAAGGCCACGATCGCCCAGAAATACTCGGTGTCGCCCGAACAAATCATCCTTGGAAATGGGTCCAACGACATTCTCGAATTAGCGGCGCGTACGTTCATGAAAGCCGGCGACTCCGCCGTGTACGCGCAGCATGCGTTTGCCGTTTATCCTCTTGCCACGCAAGCGGTCGGTGCCACCGGCATCGAAGTACCGGCGAAAGACTTTGGAAATGACCTGGCAATGATGCTGAAGGCGATTCGCGCCGACACAAAAATGGTTTTTCTGGCGAACCCGAATAACCCGACGGGTACGTTTATCCCGGGGCCTGAATTGCGCGCATTCGTGCAGAAAGTGCCGGGCAACGTGCTGGTGGTCCTTGACGAGGCCTACGGCGAGTATCTCAAGGACACAGATGTGTATGACAGCGTACCGTGGCTGGTGGCGTGCCCGAATGTCATCATCTCGCACACATTGTCGAAGGCGTATGGACTGGCAGGACTTCGCATCGGCTTTGGGCTGGCGCACCCGCAATTGATCGATTTGATGAATCGTGTCCGGCAGCCGTTCAACGTAAACCACCTCGCGATGGTGGCCGCCGTTGCAGCCTTGGGCGATACGGATTTCATCAATGAGAGTCGACGGATTAACGACGCGGGTTTGTCTCTGCTCAAGGCAGAACTGAATAAACGCGACCTCGAAACCATTCCGGCATATGGCAATTTCATTACGTTCAAAGTCAAGGCCGCGAAACGCGTGTTTGAAGCGCTATTGAAGCAGGGCGTCATCGTCAGACCGATTGCAGG
>JAJAYN010000327.1 GCA_026786225.1 Burkholderiales bacterium
GGCTATGCTGTTTTCACTGTTCATCGCTGCAGCCGTCTCCCCTCCTTCGACGCCTCAATAAGCTCCAGAAACCGCTTCACACGCGTCGCCTCCTGCTTCGCGCTGATAATCCGCCAGGTCACCAGCTTGCGATACCCCGGCGGTTGCGCTTCAAAAAAAGCCCAGGCTTTTTTCTGCTTGCGAAAGCATGCCTCGAAATCAGGCGAGAGCGCAGCGCTATCCCTCTGCTCATAAGCATAGATGCCCGATTTCGCCTCGGAGCGCCGCGCGAATGCCGCAAGACCAGCAGGCTGCATGCGGCCCTGACTGGTGAGCTCGGCGACGCGCGCAATGTTGATCGCGCTCCAGTTAGAGGTGGACTTGCGCGGCGTGAAGCGGATTTGGTAAGTGTCGTCGTCGATGCGCTTCCTCACGCCGTCGATCCAGCCTGCGCACAGCGCTTCATCAACTGACGCCTGCCATGTGATGCTCGGCGTGCCTGTGCCCTTCTTGTGGAAGCCGATGATCAGCTCCATGGATGTCGCTGCATGTTTCCTAAGCCAGGCGCGAAAATCAGCGGAGGTGTCGAAAAATGTCGGCATGACGCATCACTGCGGCTGAAGTTTTGTCGCGATCCCGCACGACTGGCTGCCACGCGACATAGTGCAAACGGAGCCAGCCGACCGCAACATGCCGGGATCTACGATTTGTACTTGACGCTGCAGCCGTATGGCGTAGATGTTGAAACTGACACAGGTTTACCCGCCTTTATTTCATCAAGTGCCGCCGAAACGTAGTTCTTGGCGATCTTGATGTCGGCGATATTTGCGGAGCGCTTGTCGTCAATTCCACCTGCATAGACCAGTGTGCCTTGACCGTTGATGACATACATATGCGGCGTAGTCTTGGCACCGTAGTTCTTGCCGGTGGTGCCGCTTTCATCCATCAGGTACGCGGTGGGCGAAGCTTTGCTGGTTTTCAGGATGCCGTTCATCACGTCGGGCTTCTTATATTCCGGGTGGCCGGGTTCCGTGGAGTTGACCGACAGCCAGACCACGTCGTCCTTCGTGTATTTCGACTGCAGGCCCTGCATATTGGCCGAGTCATAGTGCTTTTTCACGAACGGACACTCAGGGTTATGCCATTCGAGGACCACGATTTTGCCTTTGTAATCGGCCAGATTGACCGTTTTGCCATTGGTGTCGCTCAAAGTAAACGCAGGAGCGGGTTGACCGACGCTCGCGGCGGCGTTTGCTGCTGAGGCAGCAAGCAAAGAAATTGATGCGGTGACTAGCGAGACAAACCGGGTTTGTTTCATTGTGGGTTCCTTGGGTGGTGGATTGGGAAGCTGGTACCGGGGGTTTTGAGCAAATTATTTGGTGTAAGTTTCATGAGCTTTAACCAGTGATTTTACGTCCGGTTGCGCGGCACAGCCAACTCAAAGCGCCTTGGTCATGAACAGACTGTGCGGGTCTTCTGCATAGCCGCCGAATGGTCCGCAGGTCTCAAAGCCAAGCCCTGCGTACAGCTTGTGTGCCGGCACGAATGCCTGCACGGTGCCGGTTTCCAGACTCAGCCGCTGGTATTTCCGCCGCTGCGCTTCTTCGATGATGTGCTGCAGCATCTTCGCCGCGACACCTTTTCGCAGGTGCGCGGTGGCAGTCCGCATCGATTTGATTTCGCCGTGCCCGGGGGCCAGTTCTTTCAGTGCGCCGCAGCCCAACAACTCTGTTCCCTGCCACGCACACCAGAACGTGATATCGGGCTGGCGCAATTTAACCAGATCCAGCGCGTGCACACTCTCAGGCGGAGAGAGCAGTTGCATGCTGTCCAAATGCTCCTGCAATAGCTGCGCGATTTCAGGCCCTTGCAAATCATCGACGCGAATATCCATGGGGTAACGTCTCTTCAGTTGGCCGAACACGTGTCATTTGGTACGACGACACGTTCATCCGCGTGGTCGACAACAAGGTTCTTCCGGAGAGTTTAATCAACGACAAATAATCCGTCCATGGCAGGTGGTGTCACCGGGGATTGCACACGCGACAATACATGGCCTGTAAGATTTTAATGTAGATCGCCATCGGGCGCGCCTTTCAGAGCACTTCTGCCCCGTAAGGCGCGCTGGTACTCGAGTTTGCAGATTTGTTCAGCAGCGCTCGAAACCAGTTCTCCCGGCAGCCCGTAAGGTAGTCACCGCCTTCGCGACCACTGGAACATGAAACAAAATCGATTTCTGCTCACTGCTGTACTTACCCTCACGCTGGTCGCCCATCCTGCATTTGCAAGTAGCGCGTCATTGCCATGGAAAACCTGGCAGGACAGCCACTTCACACAAGCCAAAAAGGAGCAACGCTTCATCCTGCTCGATCTGGAAGCGGTGTGGTGTCACTGGTGCCACGTGATGGAGCAGAAAACCTATTCCGATCCGCGGGTCGCGGCACTGATCGCCAAGCACTACATCCCGGTGAAGGTCGATCAGGATGCACGGCCGGATCTGGGAAAACGCTACGAGGACTACGGCTGGCCGGCCACCATCGTGTTCGATGCCGACGGGCGTGAGATTGTCAAACTGCGCGGCTATATTGCGCCGGAACGCATGATTTCGATTCTGGAAGCCATCGTCAAAGATCCTTCGCCGATCCGCTACTTCGATTATCTGCGCGACAACCCCATCGAAATTTCCAGCGAAGCCGCGCTATCGGCGGAAAACCGCGAGGAACTGACGGGCCGCTTTTATCGCACGCATGATTTCAAGGTCGGTGGACTGCATCAGGAGCAAAAGTTCATGGACCGCGACAGCGTTGAGCTGGCGTTGTCTCTGGGGCAGGCGGGCGATACGCGCGCGGCACAAATGGCACGGCAGACGCTCGACGGCGCGCTCAATCTCATCGATCCGGCATGGGGCGGCGCGTATCAATACTCCACCGACGGCGACTGGAACCACCATCACTTCGAAAAAATCATGTCGGTGCAGTCCGACTATCTGCGGCTCTATGCCAACGCCTGGCGGGCCACTCAGGATGCACGTTATCTCACAGCTGCAAAATCCATTCGCTACTACGTAAAGAATTTCCTCACCAGCCACGAGGGCGTTTTCTACGTGAGCCAGGATGCCGATCTGGTGCAGGGTGAGCACAGCGAGGATTACTTCAAGCTCGACGACGCGTCGCGCCGTGCCCTCGGCGTGCCACGTGTAGATAAGCATGTCTATTCACGCGAAAACGGCTGGATGATTTCAGCGCTTGCAGCACTCGCGCAGACCGGCGCGGATGATGCGGAGCTGCAAGAGGCCATCACTGCCGCACGCTGGACCGAGAAAAATCGCGGTCTGCCGGGCGGCGGATTTCGCCACGACGCCAAAGACAGCGCCGGTCCATACCTGGACGACAACCTTGCCATGGCGCGCGCCTACCTGGCGCTGTACGTGGCGAGCGCAGACCGCCAATGGCTCATCAAGTCGCATCGCACCGCGGACTTCATCGCAAAATATTTCAAGGCGGACAAGGGGGGCTATCTCACGAGCGTAAGGCGCGGCAAATTAATGCCACGTCCGAACGTCGATGAAAACATCCAGACTGCGCGCCTGTTCAACGCGCTTTCCCACTACACCGGACGCAAGGATTTTCGCAAACGTGCCGAGCATGCGATGCGCTATCTGGTCACCGATGAAATTGCCACCTATCGCCGTACCGAGCCAGGCATCCTGCTCGCCGACAGGGAAATGCGCAGCGATCCTGTGCACATCACTGTTGTAGGCCCGAAGGGGGATGCGAATGCGTTGGCGCTCTACCAGCGCGCACTTGCCTATCCGCAAAACTATCGCCGCATCGAATGGTGGGATCGCAAAGAGGGCAAGTTGCCCAATGCAGATGTCGCGTATCCAAAGCTCACGAAAGCGGCGGCGTTTATCTGTACCGACAAGATTTGCTCATCACCGATTTATGAAGCCGATGAAATTGCACGGACCATTGTGCGGTTGAGCAAGGCTGATTCTCCGTCGTAGTCGCACACCGCCCGCGCAGGGTCGCTACGGGTGAACGTCGCGCGGGTTGACCACTTCCGTTCTGCGGTTTAGATTGCGCCATCATCATCAATCGCCCCCGCCGTAAAAAAGGAAACCACGATGGGAACCAAAGAGCCGCGCATCGACGCATACATCGCCAAGTCCGCCGCCTTCGCCCGGCCGATCCTCACGCACATCCGCGCGCGAATGCACGCCAATTGCCCCGAGATAAGCGAAACCATCAAGTGGAGCATGCCGTTCTTCGATTACAAGGGCGCAGTTTTCAGCAACATGGCGGGATTCAAGGCGCATTGCGCGTTCGGTTTCTGGCTGGGTGATCTGCTCAAGATCGATGCCAAGGCTGACGAAGCGATGGGGCAATTCGGCCGCATCACCTCCCTGAGAGAATTGCCGAGCAACAAAGAGTTTGCGCGCATCATCAAGGCCGCCATGAAGCTCCACGACGCCGGCGCGACATTGCCGGCGCGCGACAAGACTGCCGAAAAGATGGAACTGGATGTCCCCGATTATTTCCTTGCCGCCGTGAAAAAAAACAAAAAGGCGCATGCAACCTTTGAAGCCTTCAGCCCCTCGAAGAAAAAGGAATATGTCGAATGGATCACCGAAGCCAAGACCGATGCAACCCGTGACAAGCGTCTGTCGCAAGCGGTGGAATGGATGAGTGAAGGCAAAATCCGCAACTGGAAATATCTGAACTGTTAGCAGGCATGCATGAAATCTGCAACACGAAACCTCTGCGCCATTGTCAGTGCACCGCTATTTATCTTCAGTGCGGCTGCCTAAACGCAGTTGCCGTCTGGCGGTAGGCAGTGTCCGCGCGGCAGTGTTGCGCCGCGCCCAAACATCGAAAATACAGCACTTGCACAGCGCGATCCATTGGGGAATTCGTAGAAAATTTACCGGATCGCCTATCCGCGGGCCTCGTGGCATGGAAATGCCCTGCAAGCTGCACCAGCGCTGGATTTAGCAAAGAAAATTACGCGTAGTCTAGGTGCCGCCGATATCTTCCTCAAACTGAATCATCACCCACGCGCCAGCGCTTTGCAACGGCAACGACGCACGAATCGCCAACCGCTTGTTGCCGGTCTTCAATTCAAATCGTCGGGTATAGGCCAATGCGCCACTGGAGACGAGCATCAAATCCTGTTGCTCCGGATGATCCGGGCGACACAGGAACAGACCGGTCACTGAATTGAGCTGCGTATTGTTGATCTGGTCGTCGGGCTGGCGCGGAATCAACCTGACCGGCACGGCGTCCTGTCCGATCACCTGGATGCCGAACCGGGTATCGCCCTCGTCGAGTCCTTTGAATTTGCGGACGATACGACCAACGCTCCATGCGGTTTCGCCTTCGATCGCAACCATGATCAGCGTGCCCACCGGGAGATCGGCATCTTGTTCGTCTGATGAAGCCAGCCCCACGCCGCCCGCGCTCTGATCACGAATCTGCCAGAGCAGGAAATTTTCACTGTTGCGACGCGCCATGCCGATAACGGGCTGCGAATCAAATATCGGCAGGTTGGTGCCTGAGCGCGCGAGCGCCTCACC
>JAJAYN010000328.1 GCA_026786225.1 Burkholderiales bacterium
ATCACCGCCACGCGCGACACGGAGCGCATCTCGACATCGCCAAACAGAGTGCCTTGTTCGGCGGTAAGGTCTTTGATGTCAAAAAACTCAGGGCTGACGCCCATGACGGTGGTATTCCAGTTATTGGCGCCACTGGCGACCTGAAACGGGCTACGTACGACGGGCGCCACATTGGCGAATGTTGGCAATGCCGCCAGCGTTTGCGCATCAGAAAGGGTGAGCGTTTGCGACGCCCCGTTGCCTGCACGTACACCATTGGCCGTCGATGATCCGGGCAGGATGATCATCACATTCGAGCCCATCGCTGAAATACGCCGGTTGATATCCTCGCGCACCGATTCGCCAATTGCCAGCATCAGGACCACCGCGCCGACGCCGATGATGATGCCGAGCATCGTCAGCCCGGCGCGCAGCCGGTTCATTGACATGGCGCGAAACGCTTCAAGGAATACTTGAATCGGATTCATGTGCGTATTATGCGCAAATGCAGCATAAATAAGTGTGGATCAAGCACTGACGCGCCTTTCCAGGCATAAACTTGCCAGGAGCCCCGCCAATGCTGGAGTTTTAATATTCATAATTGTGCATCCGCAATCGGTCCGTCAAACGTCACCAATCCGTCTTTCAGCCGTACCAGTCGCTTGGCGTACTTTGCCACATCCAGCTCGTGCGTCACAATCAGAATGCTCATGCCTTCATCATTGAGCCGCGTAAACAGGCTCATGATTTCGCCGGAGGTTGCCGTATCAAGATTACCGGTTGGCTCATCGGCCAGAATGAGTGCAGGTTCGCAGACAAGTGCACGCGCAATCGCCACTCGCTGCTGTTGCCCACCGGAGATCTGGTTGGGCAATCGCTTGGTGAATGCACCCAAGCCCGTCTGCGCCAGCTTTTCCGCACCGCGCCTGCGCGCTTCAGTCATGGGCACACCGGCGTACAGGAGGGGTAGGGAAACGTTATCGATCAGCGGCATGCGCTTCAACAAATTGAACCCCTGGAACACGAAGCCAATGGTTTGATTGCGTACTCGCGCGAGCTCGTTGTCATTGAGTTTGGATGTCTCCTTGCCATTCAAAACGTAACTGCCACTGGTCGGTGTGTCGAGGCATCCGAGGATATTCATGAGGGTTGATTTGCCCGAGCCTGATTGTCCCATGATGGCGACAAATTCGCCTTGATGAATGGTCACGTTGATACCGTGCAATACCGGTGTCTCTACTTCAGCGCTGAAATAACTCTTTCGAACGTCGCTGAGTTGAATCAGCACGTCGCGCGCAGCTTGAGGTTGCAGGACGGCGCTCATGACCGGCGCTATTTTTTGGCAGTCTTGTCTTGCAGATCGCGGATGACCAATTCGTCGCCCGGTTTAACATCCCCCGAGAGCATTTCCGTGAACTGGTTGCTGGCAATGCCGGTGCGAATTTCGATTGGCACCAATTCATTTTTTTCGTTGACCTTGTAAACGCGCGCCGGCGGTCGCCGCACCCGTCCGCTGGCGTCGGTGCCCGCTGCGGCATCAGCTTTCACGACTTCTTTCGGTGCGTCAGCGGGCGTCACATTAGCGGCTGTTTCCGCCGCTTTCTTCTTGCTCAGATCTTTCTTCGGATTCTTTTTGTCGTCCTTCTCATCTTTGGGTGGCTTGAAACGCAGGGCGCCGTTCGGAATACGCACGACGTCCTCACGCTGGTTGGCCACAAAGCTCACCTGCGCCGTCATGCCCGGCTTCAATAAGCTTCCCTCGTTGTTTACGTCGACCACCACGTTGTAGGTCACGACGTTCTGCTGAATAGTAGGATTCAGGCGGACCAGGCGAATTTTTCCCTGGAAGTCACGCTCAGGATAGGCATCGACGGTAAACCGCACCGGCATACCCTGGCGCACACTGCCAACGTCCGCTTCCGCGACGCTGGTGTCGATTTGCATTTCCTCCAGATTTTTGGCGATCTGGAATAACGTGGGCGTGCTGAAACTCGCAGCGACCGTCTGGCCGACGTCAATTTTCCGGTCGATCACGATGCCATCTATGGGCGAACGAATGATGGTGTAACTCAGGTTGGTTTTTTCGCGATCAAGTTGGGACTTCACCTGTGCCACCGTCGCATTTGCAACATCGAGTTCCTTCGCATTCTGCTCAAGCGTTTGCGAACTGATAAACCCCTTGGTCACCAGGTCCTGGTTGCGCTTCAAGGTGCTCTCGGCCAGTCGCGCTGTCGCCTCCGCCGCGCGCAGACTGGCATCGAACTGTGCGAGATTGGCCTTGATCAGCGCAGGGTCCAGTTCCAGTAGCACCTGATTCGCTTTGACGGTGTTATTGAAATCGGTGTACAGCTTGGTCACGGTACCCGAGACCTGTGTGCCCACGCTCACCACGGTGACCGGGTTCAGGGTGCCGTTTGCAGTGATGCGCTGTATCACCGGGCCGCGATCCACGGTGATACTCCGATAGCGCTCCCCTTTGCTTTCTTCCGCCTTTCCTTGCAAAAATACGATGCTTCCAATGACTCCTAGCAGGACTAACAATGGAACGATGATTTTGGTACGGAAGAGGAAACGTAAAATCGATGCGAAAACAGATTTTGGAATTGCTATTTGCATGAGGAGCTTCGTTGATGGAATTACATTTTGCATGAACTTCCAGTTGCCTGTCGACTGTGATCACCTCAAATG
>JAJAYN010000329.1 GCA_026786225.1 Burkholderiales bacterium
CCCGCGCCATGCTCAACGCGCACGGTATGTTCGGCGGCTACCAGTGAGGCAATCGCACCCGGCGTCAGCGCGACGCGACGCTCACCATCCTTGATTTCCCTGGGCAGGCCGATGATCATGGGGGCAATTGTCCGACTATTTCAGCGAGATTTCGCGCACGGCGTCGCGAATCAGGTCGGGTCCGCAATAAATGAAGCCGGTATAAATCTGCACGAGCGAGGCACCGGCATTTAACTTGATCCTCGCATCCGCGCCCGACATGATGCCGCCAACACCGATCACCGGGATATTGCCTTTAAGTGCCTTGGCCAGCTCGCGCAGCACTTCGGTGGAAGGAGAGAACAGCGGTTTCCCGGAAAGTCCGCCGGCTTCTTTCGCCAAAGGATGGTCCCGCACGGCGTCGCGCGCGATCGTGGTGTTAGTGGCGATAATGCCTTCAAATCCGCTACCAACTGTCAGGCCTGCGATATCACGGATCGATTTCAGATCGAGGTCGGGTGCGATCTTCAGCACGAGCGGGACGTGTTTCTGGTGTTTTTTTGCGAGCCGTGCCTGCTCGGCTTTCAGTGTCGAGAGCAGCTTCTCCAGTTGCTCCGCTGCCTGCAGGTCGCGCAGCCCTTTGGTATTGGGCGAAGAAATGTTGACTGTCACGTAGCTCGCAAACGGGTATACGCCTTTCAGGCAGGTTACATAATCATCGACTGCACGTTCAATCGGTGTATCGAAATTCTTGCCGATATTGAGTCCGAGTACACCCTTGAATTTGGCGCGTTTCACGTTGGCAATAAATGCATCCAGTCCGTGATTGTTGAAGCCCAGTCGATTAATCAGTGCTTGTTCATCCTGCAATCGAAACATGCGCGGCTTGGGATTGCCCGGTTGTGCACGCGGCGTCACGGTACCGACCTCAATGAAGCCAAAGCCCAGCGCGGCAAGGGCATCGATATATTCGCCGTTTTTGTCCAGTCCCGCGGCCAATCCGACAGGGTTGTCGAATTTGAGGCCCATGATTTCGCACGGTGCCGACAGCCGTGAGCCGAACAACGGCGACAGATGCAGTTTGTGAAGCTTTTTCAATGATTCCAATGCGACGCGATGCGCCACCTCGGGATCGAGTGCAAACAAGGCGGTACGGGCAAGAGGGTAGAGCACAAGGTCCTGACGTGAAGTGGCGACGTTGCACACATTTTATCGCAGGCTCGTCGCGTTTCCGTTGCTGCTTGACGGGCGGTTGCTGTATTCCAGCGCCACAGCAGGGCCTCAAATTGTCATTGTGGAGATAGACTATCGATGCAGCGTGGCGCAGAATTCCTCTCGAGGGCCGTGTTGCCAATATCCACCTCGCGCAATGAATGAATCCATGCAAATCGTTCCGATACGTTCGACTGAGCTGGTAACGCCACCCGCAGAAGGCGCGCAGTATGCGGCGGTTGCCGAGCGGGTTCGCCGACAGCAGGCGGCTTTACTGGACATCATGAAGAGTGGCGTGCTGGCACAGGAGTTGACCTCCGTGTTCGAACGACTGACGGAGATCACTTCATCCACGCTGGGCGTGGCGCGTGCTTCCATCTGGCGCCTGTCGAATGGCGGCAAGGAGCTTGAACTTGCTGACCTTTTTACATCTGCTGATCAGGTGCATGTCACCGGTCTGCGTCTGCATGCGACACGCTATCCGGCTTACTTCCAGGCGCTCCATTCGAATCGCGCCATCAACGTGACCGATGCACAACGCGACCCGCGTACCAGGGAGCTCAACAACGATTATTTGCAGCCGCTGCGCATCTTTTCGATGCTCGACGCCGCCGTCTGGCGTGAAGGTGAAAATTACGGCGTTATCTGCATTGAGACGGTCGACCAGCGCCGCGCGTGGACCATGGATGAACAGCAGTTTGTGGGTTCCATCGCGGATTTGGTGATGCTGGCAATCGAGAACGATGCGCTGCGGACAGTGCAAAGCCGCCTCACATATTCTGAAGAGCGCATTTCGCAGCTTTTTCGCTTGAGTGCAGACTGGATGGCAATTACGCGCATGAAAGATGGCGTGGTGCTAGAAGTAAACGCCAGTTTCGAAAGTCAATCCGGGTACCGCGCCGACGAGGTGATCGGTCGGACGACACGCGATATTGGTCTTTGGGCAATACCCGAGCAACGCGAAAACTGGCTCGCGCGTACACAAGCTGACGGTGGTACACGCGGCGTGGAGGCGGAGTTTCGACTCAAGTCAGGCGATGTCCGCACCTTTCAAATCTCGACAGAGCATATTTCGGTTGATGGTGAAGCGTGTTTCATTTCCCTTTGTCGCGACATCGCCGATAGCAAACGCCACGAGCGCATGGTGTTTGACATTGCACAAGGCGTGGCTGCCGCGACGGGAGAGACGTTTTTTCGTTCACTGGTAGAGCGACTGTTGCAGGCACTCGATGCCGATATGGCATTCGTCGGTGTACTGGCCGAAGACGATCCGACGCAGATACGGACAATCGCGGTGCAGCAGCGCGGCGGTGCAGGCGAAAGTTTTGCCTACGACCTGGACGGATCGCCCTGCGAGCAGATTCTTGGTGCCGGTGTCTGTGCCTATCCCAGTGGCGTCGCAAAACTATTTCCGCGCGACAAGTCGCTAGCTGACCAGGGCGTTCAGGGTTACGTTGGTGCACCGCTGCTTGATAGTGCCGGCTGCGCGATGGGTTTGATCGCCGTGTTGTTCAAGCGTCCGCTTGAAGACGGTGAACTGGCGGTGCAGTTACTGCGAATTTTTGCCGCGCGCGCGTCCGCCGAACTGGAGCGGCGCGACCAGCTTGCGCAACTGGAATTTCGCGCAACCCACGATCAATTGACGGGATTGCTCAATCGGGCCACCCTTGAGAAAGAGATCGATGCTTCCATACAGCAGGGAGTAGAAGGCGCGCACCATGCGTTGCTGTTGATGGACCTTGATCGCTTCAAGGAGGTCAACGACACCCTCGGCC
>JAJAYN010000330.1 GCA_026786225.1 Burkholderiales bacterium
ATCCGGGTTTGACCATGCCATCGCGCGGCTTGCTCCACGACGATTCGGAGAGCCGCTGCCAATTTTTCCATGCGACCATCACAGGAATCACCAGCCAAATGGCGGCAGCAATTCGCTCTGGGTTGCAGGGAGCGTCACGAGATCATTGGTTGCGCGCGCCTGTTGCAGATACAGTTGCTCGACTTTTGCGCGTGCCCAGGGTGTGCGCCGCAGGAATTTGAGGCTGGACTTGATACTGGGGTCATGCGTGAAACAGCGCACCGGTACGGTCGCGCCCATGGCGTCCCAGCCGATGGTCTCGGACAAGCGTGTGACGATGGCTTCGAGGGTAATGCCATCGAGGCTGGGTGGATTCGTGTTTGAAGTCATGGGTATTCTTGGCTGCGCAGATAAACAATCGTGAAACTCTACCTTGCGTGCGACAGCGTTGCAGCGAATTCGAAGTATGAATCATCGTCCGATTGCGGCGGGCGCATACAATGGCGCTTCCCACTTTGAAAACGCTGCCTCATGACGGAACCCGTCCGCCTCGCAAAACGCCTGGCCGAAATCGTCCCCTGCTCCCGACGCGAAGCAGAGCTATACGTCGAGGGCGGCTGGGTCACCGTCGATGGGCAGGTCGTGCAGGAACCCCAATTCCGGGTCGGGCAGCAGAAAATTGTGCTGAGCCCAGATGCGACACTGGCACCGGTGGAACTGGTGACCATGCTGTATCACCAGCCGCCGCAAGCGACTTCTGAAATCACCGCTGACAAACCGCCGATCAATATCGACAATCATGCGGCCGGCGACTTCACCGGCATTCGTCCACTCAAGCGGCATTTTTCGCGTCTGTCCGTCGCGCTACCCATCGAGCCCAACGCGAGCGGCCTCGTAGTCTTTACGCAGGATTGGCGGGTGTTGCGCAAACTGGTTGACGATGCCGCCACCGTCGAGCAGGAGTACATCGTGGAGGTTGCCGGGGAACTGGGGCCGCACGGCCTCAAGCAACTCAATCACGGGCTCAGCTTTAAAGGGCGCTCGCTGCCGCTGGCAAAAGTGAGCTGGCAGAACGAAGCGCGTTTGCGTTTTGCCGTCAAGGCCGTGCAGGCCGGCCAGATTGCGCACATGTGTACAAGCGTGGGCCTTACGGTGCAATCGATAAAGCGCATCCGCTTCGGCAAGATATCGATGGCCAAACTGCCGCCGGAACAATGGCGATACCTGCCGGCTGACGGGCGGTTTTGAAGGTTGCCGTAACGTCCTGCGCTTCCATCCGCAACGTGCTGCAAAAAAACGTAGACCGCCATTGCGTGGGCATGGTGGCGGCATTTGTGCCTGAACGGCGCGCCAGTGCTAGCGTTTCGCGTTTCGGCATATGGCGGCCTGGTATGGTGGGCACGTAGCGTTTCGCTTGTCCTGAGCCGGTCGAAGGATCCACCTGACGAAACGAGCGCGACGACCACAACTCGGTATAGTTTGGGCAGCTTGCGGACAGAACCGTCATCGCCAGCGCGAAGTTAACTGTCTTGCGTAGAACATCCCGTCGCTTTAAGAAGAAATCAACCCATGCAATCGCCTGATCAACCCATTCTCAGAGATATCGTCATGGTCGGCGGCGGGCACAGCCACGTGGGTGTACTCAAAAGCTTCGGCATGCAGCCTATTCCCGGCGTGCGCCTCACGCTCATTTGTACCGACATGCACACGCCATATTCCGGCATGTTGCCGGGCTACGTGGCGGGGCACTACGACTATGACGAGGTACATATCGATTTGAGTCGCCTGGCCGTGTTCGCCGGCGCGCGCCTCTATCGCGACGAAGTGATCGGGCTGGATCGCACGAACAAAAAAGTGCTGTGCCGTAACCGTCCCCCCGTGCCATACGACCAGCTCTCGATCAACATTGGCTCCACACCGCAACTGAAACAGGTCCCCGGTGCCGCTGAATATGCGGTGGCGGTCAAGCCGATCCAGCGCTTCAATGATCGCTGGCTGGCATTGCTGGAACGCGTGAAACATCACCCGGGAAAGTTGACTATTGCCGTTGTGGGTGCAGGTGCGGGTGGTGTCGAGTTGTTGCTGGCCATGCAATTTCGCCTGCGTAACGAATTGACAGCGCTTGGCCGCAACCCTGACGATCTGGCGTTTCATTTATTCACTGACCGCCCACATATATTGCCGACGCATAACGATGGCGTGCGCGCGCGCTTTGACGCGGTGCTATCCGCGCGTGACGTGAATGTGCATCGCAATGCCGGTGTGACGCAGGTGTCCGCAGATCGCGTGCAAACCGCTGCCGGCGAATCGTTTTCAGTCGACGAAATCGTCTGGGTGACCAGCGCCGGCGGCGCGCCATGGCTGCGCGAGACCGGACTCGCCTTGGATGCCGATGGCTTCATCAACGTGACCGACACCCTCCAGACGGTACCCGACCCGAATATTTTTGCCGCCGGCGACATCGCCAGCATGATCCATTTCAAACTGGAAAAAGCGGGTGTGTTTGCGGTGCGGCAAGGCAAGCCACTGACCACAAACCTGCGTCGCGCGGTCGAAGGTGCGACGCTACTGGCGTATCGCCCGCAGCGAAGTTGGCTGGCGCTGATCAGCACGGGCGATAAATACGCCGTGGCGTCCCGCGGCTGGTTGGGATTTGCAGGCAGTCGCGTCTGGCAATGGAAGGACTGGATCGACCGGCGCTTCATGCGCAAGTTTCAGGATCTGGTGCCCATGGAAAGTGGCGCGCCGCCCGCGCAATCATCCTCAAATTTCGTCAAGCTCAGCCAGGAAGAATCCCTGCAGGCGATCTCCGCCATCGCGATGCGCTGTGGTGGTTGCGGTGCCAAGGTGGGTGCGACGGTGCTTTCACGCGCGCTTAGCAATCTGCATCCCGTGGATCGCGATGACGTCGTGATCGGACTCAAGGACCCCGACGATGCCGCCGTCGTGCGCGTACCGCCAGGCAAGGCGATGGTGCATTCGGTGGATTTCTTCCGCTCATTTATCGACGACCCATACCTCTTCGGCAAAGTCGCCGCCAACCATGCGCTGGGCGACATCTGGGCGATGGGCGCTGAAGCACAATCGGCCACCGCCATTGCCACCGTGCCATCCGGACTGGAATCGAAAGTGGAAGACGTGCTGTTCCAGATGATGACCGGCGC
>JAJAYN010000331.1 GCA_026786225.1 Burkholderiales bacterium
GTCAAACACCCGCAATGGTCGCGCCTCAAGAATTACCACACTCGATACACCGCCGGCGGCATTGATCACCACCCTTGCCCGTACGTTGCCCAACTCTATACCCGCGCGTACGGCGTCGCGCGGAAAGTCCGGCTGCTCGCGCGTCAATACCGTGACGCTGGTCGCAACCGATTCTTTGGGCGGCACCGGACGTGCCGTCGGCGCAGCACTGGCAACGACATTGGCAGGCGGTACAGTCAGCGACGGTGCGGCCTGGACAGGCACGGGCGCTGGCGTCGGTAGCGCAGGTGCGGGCGCTGCCGCGACAGGCGCTGCTGTTTTGGACTCGGCGACGAGCGTAGCTTTTGCGTCAACAGACTTGCCAGCTGCGGGCGATGACGTTTCGGGTGTCTTGGCCGTATTGTCCTTGAGCGACTTCAAGTCCGACATGTAGTCAACGACTTTCCGCGGCACGTGGTAATCGGGCTGGGTCTGCTGCTTTTGCTCAACGTACTTGAGCCGTTCTGCGGTAGTGGGAACAGTTTCAGGTTTCTGGCAAGCAGCCAGCGCGGCTGTTATGGCCAGTAACAGGACCAGATGCGAGCCACGAGTCGCCACAGGTGAATCAACGTAGTTGGAAATCATGAATTGCAAACCCCTTTTTTCAAATCAATTTTCAAACGAACCGCCACTCTCAGGCTCGCGCAGTTGAAATTTCCTGAATCATCCGATATTGTGGCGCCCTGTTTTTTTGTTACCGGAATATACCGTATGCGGCAAACCGAAAATTTATCGCGCCTTTTTCAGCGTTTTTTCCGTTGCTTATATGGCTGGTCGCACAACCACGGTGACGAGGGCAAACAGGTTGGTATCCAGATTATCGACCGTTTCGCCGGTCTGATTCTTGTCCCAGCCCAGCAATCGACCCATTTTTCGCACGCTTACATGGTCCTCTGTTTCAAACGCGACCACTTTCAGCCCTGCTTTTTCGTATTGTTCACGACTAAATGGGGAACGACCATCGGCCATTGGCCTATATTTCTCCTTTGGGCCCGAAGGTTTTGGGTAAATGTTGTAAATCACCAGTTTGCCGCCCGGTGCCAGCGCGTTGAAAATAGCCGCCAAAAACACTTCGTCACTGACGCCCAGATCGACCAACTGGCGTTTGTCGTCAACCTTGCGTTCGGGCTTGATGTAGCCCCGCGTGAGGGTATTTTTAGACAAGATGAGGTCAAAGTCCCCGCCAACCTGCTCGATAATTTTTGGATCCTTGGGCCAAAATCCGTGGGCCAGGGTGACCGAGCCGCGTCCGCGCAGAAATCCGCTGGCAATCGGTGCAAGTGGGACGGCTCCCTGATCGCTGCGCTCTGAATACAACGCGGCCAGATAGCTATCCGGATCAATGGCTGTGACGTGCGCGCCGAGGCTGGCCAGCAGGCGTACGTGGCCGATGCTGCCATAGCCGAAGTCGAGGATGCGTTTGCCGGCAACGTCCTTGAAGATTTGATCGACGGCAAAATCAAGCGCGCGCATATACGCCAGCGGCGAGCCGTACTTGGTGTAGTAGTAGCGAGACTCATCGAGCTGCACTGGCGCGAGTCCCCTCCTGCGCGCTTCGGGCAAGGTATCCCTCGCGGCTGGCGAAAAATATTCGCGCGTCATTTCATTGATGTACGCCGTGCGTGGCGCGACAGGTGGAAGAGCGCTGACGGCTGCCAGAAAATGACGCGTAAGGTCGCTTTGTGCCAGCGGCTCAAGCAGGGCTGCCTCATCGGCCAGGCCTTGCACCGTTGGGCTGAGGGCCGCTTTGGCCGAGGCAATGACCGGCACCTTGGCGATTCGCTCGCTCCTTGCGGGCGCGTTGGTACGAGGTTGCGTGGCGCAACCCACCAATGACAGCAAGGCCAGATAAAGAAGAACGCGTAAATGCAAAATCATGTTGTCATCTTAGCGTGTTAGACCCAGTGGAAAATTCAATTTTGTGCCGATGACGCAGCGGCTTTTGCAATCGCCCGTTCCGGGGCCATGAGTTTAATGGCACCCAGCACCAGCAAATCGAGCAGACAATAGAATGCGCCTGCCGAGAAAGGCGGGTTGGCCGCTGTGATCCCCAGCCCAGGGGTGGTCGTCACCCAGGTCCAATTGCCCAGCGTAGTGCCGTATAGCTCCATCGCAAGTGCGAGTACGAACATGGTCGCGTAAAGCATCCTTGCACGACTGAAAATCATGCAAACGCCGAATACGCCAAAGAGTGCTGCGCCAAATTGGTCAAATCCAATCGTCCAGGCAAACCCCGCGTAGATAAGGGCGATCCACGGGAAAATGCCCTGAAAAGCGCGCCCTGCCTTGTGTTTCAATAATTTTTGCGAGGTAACGAGCCCGAGTGTCATCAGCAGCGCATGACCGGGAGGGACAAACAGCGGCACATTCGAAAACTGATAGTCGTACAGTCCCCATACCAGCGACAGGATGACTTCACCGAATCCGGCGATCAAGGTACAGAGCACCAGCACCCGGCGTTCCTCCCTGGCGCCGTTTCTAAATAGCCAACCCCAAACGCAAAAGGTCCAGAAAATCGCAGCGTATTGTCCCGGCCAGCCGAACACCGCGTCGAGCGCGAGGCCACCGACAATCACCGTGACGATATGCACGGCCGCCCACTGGGGTGCACGCTGCCAGAGGCGCATGTGCGGCTCCGGCAGTTGGTCAGGACTCAAGCGTCAGTCCTTCCAGCGCGATACCGGTTTTCTCACCGGAAATTAAGTCGCTCACCACTTTTGCGCAGCCACAGGAGAGCGTCCAGCCCAGCGCGCCGTGCCCGGCGTTGAGGAACAAATTGGTGATCGGCGACGCGCCGACAATCGGCGTGCCCTTTGGTGTGGCAGGGCGCAAACCGCACCAGGGTTTCAAGTCGGCCGCATAGTCGCCCGCATTCGGGAAAACGGCTTTGGCATGATTGATCAAGAGCTTCACCCGTACTGTATCCAGTGTGGTGTCGTAACCGGCAATATCGGCCATGCCCGCAATGCGCAACTCGTTGCCGAGCAGGGCGTACACAACCTTGTAGGCGCTGTCGGTGACGCTGATGCGCGGGGCGCTGGCGAAGTCTTTGGCGTTGCTGGTATCGAGCGTGAGGCTGTAGCCTTTGAGCGGATAAATCGGCAGATAGAAGCCCAGCCGTTTGGCGTGCCAGGCATTCGCAGCGCCCATGGCCATGACGAACGTATCGGCGTCGATGTCGCCCGCCGATGTGCTCACCGCCTCGATACGCGTGCCAGCTGCATTGCACGTGAAGCGATCAACGCTGGTGGATGTCAGGAAATTAACGCCGCGTTTTCGAAGCAGGCCTTCCATGGCTACACAAAAGTCGTGGCAGTCACCCGCATCCTCGGACGGCGTGTGAATGCCGCCCACGACGCGGCTTTTGATGTACTGCAATGCAGGTTCCAGCGCCAGGCATTCCTTGCTGTCGAGCGCATTCTGCTCGCTGCCGAATGCACGTTGAAAATCGAGCGTACGTTTGGCACCATCAAGCGATGCTGCATCGGAAAAAATCACCAGCTTCCCATTGCGGCGGTAGTCAAAGGTAATGGGCTCATTGGCGACAATATCGTGAATCAGGTCGCGGCTGTAGTAGGCCAGTCGCAGCAAATGCACAGTGGAAATTTCTGCCTGTGGACGATTACAGGCGCGCACAAAGTTAATGCACCACCGCCATTGATCGACATCGAACTTTGGATAAAAGCGCAGCGGGGAATCAGCGCGCAATAGCCAAGGTGGAATTTTCGGCACCACACCGGGACCTGCCAGAGGTGCGACATAGCTGTACGAAAGCTGGCCGCCGTTGGCGTAACTGGTTTCTAGGCCCGCGTGTGCGTTGCGTTCGATCACTGTGACCTGATGTCCCGCCTTGTTCAGGAAATAGGCGGTAGTAATGCCGACAATGCCGGCCCCCAGCGCAGCAACGCGGCTCATTTCACTTCAACACTTGCAACAGGTTATTGAAATCGTCGGTCCATAACCGCAGCCTGGGTTCAGGCGGAATGATGTATGAACCATCGAGGATTTCCGGTCTCAGAAACTGTGTTTTATCCTTGCTCAACAATACCCAATCGCTGGTGGTCGAGCCGTCATCGTAGCTGTCGCGCACCCACGCCACATTGAGCCCGCGTTTGTCAGCGATCATATTCACCACTGGCTTGAGATCGAGAAAGCGGTTGGATACATGGAATGCAATCACGCCATCCGGTTTCATGTGCTTTTCATAAATTTCGAGCGCTTCGAGCGTGATCAAATGTACAGGGATCGAATCGCTGGAAAACGCGTCGATGGCCAGCACATCAAAATTCTGCAGCGGTTCACGCTCCAGATTCAGGCGCGCATCACCAAGCGAAATCTCGATCCTGGCTTCAGTGTCCTTGAGATACGTAAACTCGCCACGCGCAATCGTCACGACATCAGGATTGATATCGTAGAACCGATAGGTGTCACCTTTGCCGCCGTAGGTGGCGATGGTACCCGTGCCGAGGCCGATAATGCCAACCTTGCGCGGGATGCCGGGTGACAGTTTCGCCTTGAGCAGGAGAATTCGCCCAATACCGGATTTGGGCTTGTAGTAGGTGGTGGCGGACCGGTTGTAGGGCGCGTCCATATATTGGTCACCGTGCAGGATGGCGCCGTGCACCAGCGAACGCCGGCGAAATTCCACACTCGGTGGATCATATTGTTTGACCCGCAGGGTGCCGTAGAAATTACGCGCCATCACCCGCACGTCCTGACGAAATTCGATCACGGTATAGACCGCTGCAACACCGGCAAATATAGTCACGGCGCAACCCAGCAGGACGAAGCCGATATGCACTTTGCGCCACAGCAGGTAAGTCGCCATTGCGGCCAGCGCGACGATGCTGATTTCAAGCTCATAGTAGGCAGGCAGCGTCAGCGGCGCAATCACGCCCACCAGCAAGGCACCCAGTGCACCACCTATTGAGACCATCAGGTAGAACGTGGTCAGGTGACGCGGATGCGGCTTGAGGGCAACGAGTTCGCCATGGCAGTACATGCAGGCGATAAACAAGCCTGCCGAGAAAAGTCCGATCTGCCAATACAACAGGAAGTGCAAGTCCCTGTCGGCAAGTGTCCATGACATACCGATCACCATCACCGCCAGCAGCGGCAGGAAAAGGGTACGCTGGTACCAGCTCGAATTCACGTCCCTGGCGTCGAAGCACAGGATAAACGTGAGCAGGTACAGCGCCAGCGGCACCACCCACATCAGCGGAATCGAGGAAATGTTTTGCGTAAGGTGATTTGAAATCGCCAGCAACAAAATGGAGCCAAGTCCTGAGAGCGCGATCCAGGTGAATTGCTCACGGCGGGTTGGGGCGGCGATATGTTCTGCGCCCTTGTCAACAGTCGACGTGTTCGCCTGCGCGTTGGAGGGCTTCTCGTCAGCGCGTCCACGGAATGCGAACCATGCCGTCGCGGCAATCAATACGCCGAATACGCCGAAACCAATTGACCAGCCGATAGCCTGTTGCTTTGTCGTGATCCACGGCTCGAAAATGAACGGGTAGCCGAGCAAGGCAATCATCGACGCCAGATTTGAAAGCGCGAAGAGGCGATACGGGCTGGCACCTGGATAGCTCTTGCTAAACCATACCTGCACCAGCGGGCTGGTGGTCGAAATCAGGAAATAGGGCAGGCCAATGGTGGCGCCAAGGAGCAGCAAAATACGCAGGCTGGGGACTTCGTCACCCGTCGGCTTCCATGCGACATCGGGAATGATGGGCAACAGTGCAATGGCGACCAGAATCAGCGCGATATGCAACATCGCCTGACGTGTAGGCCTGAGTTTGCGGGTGGTCCAGTCAGCGTAGAAATAGCCGGCCAGCAGCATGCACTGAAAAAAAACCAGGCAAGTGGTCCACACGGCAGCGGAGCCGCCAAACCAGGGCAGGATCTGTTTAGCGATAATCGGCTGCACCAGAAAAAGCAGAAAAGCCGAGACGAATACGGTAAGGGCGTAAAGAATCATTGGCGAATTGTCGCATGCCCGCTAGCCATTGCTAACCTTTGAGCGGCTACGGTGAGGCGGGTAAAATTGAATCCTTAGTCAGCGTATTCCTCAAATGCATACCCCCCGTTCCGCATTCATTCAGGGCCTGAGAGATCAGGTTCCTTTTACGCCCGGTTTTGTTCCCTTTGGACTGATCACGGGGGCGGCAGCCATCAGTGCCGGGGTCGATCCCTGGCTGAGTATGGCGATGTCGGTGATCATGTATGCGGGCGCTGCCCAGTTGGCGGCGATATCGTTGCTTGCGCAGCACGCGCCAGGCGGGATCGTGGTGCTCACGGTGCTGGTGGTAAACCTGCGCATGATGATGTACAGCGCGGCGATTGCGCCCTATTTCAGTAAGACGCCAAAATTGCAAAAATGGCTACTTGCCTACCTGCTGACGGATCATGCGTTTGCGCTGGTAACGACCAAGTTTGACAAGCGGCATGTGCCGAAACATATGGACGCCTACTATTTCGGCGTGACCAGTTCCATGTGGTGCATTTGGCAGGCGAGCGTTGCCGTCGGCATATTTGCCGGCGCACTCGTGCCCGCGAAGTGGTCGTTGGATTTTGCGATTCCATTGGTCTTTCTTTCACTGGTGTTGCCAGCACTGCGAACCAGAAGTCATTGGGCTGGTGCGATTGCGGCAGGCGTGGCGGCGGCGTTTTGCACCGCCATGCCGCTGAAGCTTGGCCTGGTCGCCGCAGCCATCACCGGCATTCTTATCGGTGTGCTGACGGAACGGTGGTTGGATGCACGCGTTAAAATCAAACCGGAAGCGTAGACATGAACGGCATCGACACGTGGTTGACCATTATTTTTTGCGGATTGGTGACGCTTGCGATTCGTGCCTCATTCATCGTGCTTCCGCCCGGCACGCAAGTGCCGGCGTGGCGATACGGCGGCTTGAAGTACGTCGCGGCTGCAGTGTTACCGGCGCTGATTGCCCCCGATGTATTGTTTCGTGACATCGGGCCAGGTGAAGTCGTGAATACCTATCGGATTATTGCCGCGGCGCTTGCTGCCGCGTTTGCACTTAAGACCAAAAATATTCTCGGCACGATGGTCACGGGCATGGCGGCGCTGTGGCTGCTGA
>JAJAYN010000332.1 GCA_026786225.1 Burkholderiales bacterium
CACGTATACAACGCCTTGTGCGGCGAGGATTGCGCCTTCGTTTGCGACTGCTTCGTCATATTCCGGCGGCGCCAGATTAATCACGATGTCGTAACCAAGCGACCTGGCCTGCTGTAGAAATGCCGTATTTGGCTGCGCCGATGATGAGAGTCCGCTGCGCCACGATACGAAATTGGCTGGCTCTTCCCCGGCAGCTTGCAGCGGCGGACTGCAACACAGCAATGATACAAACAGGCAAGTCATCCACTCGGCGCAGGTGGCACGCATGGCGGAATGTGCAATCGAAATATTCATAAACTCTAGCACTGGCGCGGTTTTCAAGCCAACATAAGCCTGGGATCCGCGCCAACGCTAGAGTCTAATCTTTACGCCGGCTTTCTATGCGGTTTCAGCAGAAATGCCGCCAATGCCGGCAACAGGAATATCGCGCCGAGCATATTCAGAAAGAACATGAACGCAAGTAATATACCCATGTCAGCCTGAAATTTAAGCGCTGACATCGCCCAAGTACCTACGCCGAGCGTCATCGTCACTGCCGTAAAGATCATTGCTGCACCGCGCTCCTTGAGTGCCTCAAAGAAGGCTGCGCCTAATTCCATGCCTTCTTCAAGGTGGACTTCGAGGCGATCAAACAAATAGATTCCATAGTCCACACCGACGCCTACGCCAAGCGCGATTACCGGGAGCGTTGATACTTTCAGGCCAATGCCCAGCAGCGGCATCAGCGCCTCGCACAGCACCGATACAATGGCCAGCGGGATCAGGATACATAGCGTCGCGCGCAGGCTGCGGAAGGTGGCCCAGCACATCAGCAACAACGCGCCAAAAATAGCCGCATGCATTTCGTAGCGGGCACTATCGACGGCTTCGTTGGTCGCGGCGGCCACACCCATATTTCCCGTCGCCAGCTTGAATTCGAGCTTGTCGCTACTGCTTTCCTTGGCGACGTTTTTCACCTCGGCCACGAGACGTTTCAATGTTTCGCCTTGCTGGTCGGTGGTGTTCACCAGCACCTGCATCGCCGAGCAATCCGGATTGAGCAGGCCGCTCGCGGTATCGATAGGGGTCACGCTTTGGGCCATCATAGTCGAATCGCGCGGCAGCTGGCGCCATTTCAGGTTGCCTTCATTGAACCCGGCATTAATATTGCGAGCGAGCCCTGGCAATGACATCACAGACTGCGTGCCTTCGACGTTCTGCATGTACCAATCAAATTTCTCGATGGTCGACATGATGTCGTAGTTGGTACAC
Source organism: Burkholderiales bacterium (assembly GCA_026786225.1). Classification (GTDB taxonomy): domain Bacteria; phylum Pseudomonadota; class Gammaproteobacteria; order Burkholderiales; family Usitatibacteraceae; genus UKL13-2. Next base: position 1,252 of record JAJAYN010000332.1, read on the forward strand.
GCCCCCTGCACGCCCTTGGTTTGCGCAACCACGCCAAGGGTATTTACGCCGACGGCAAATTTTTGCACGATGACGTCGTTATCCATGTTGTAGCGCGAGGTGGCGCGCAGCTCGGGTACGCCCGAACCGTAGTCGCCCACTTTCAGATCCTGCGCCTTCCACAAACCGAGCGCCAGCACGACGGCGGAAATTGCAACGATGACGCCAGCGCGCTTTTTCTGTACGCATAGTGCGGCCGTGTGCCAGATCCTATCAACCTGATGCTCCTGATTTGCCTCTTTGCTCAAGGCGTTTTTTGACATCGTCAGGTACGACAGCAATATCGGCAACAGCATTTTGTTGGTAATGATCATCCACGCGACGCCCAGCGATGCCGTGATGCCGAGCTCGCGGACGATGTCGATTGGGATCAGCATGATCACGGCGAAACCGAGCACGTTGGTTACCAATGCCAGCGTGCCGGGAATGAAGATTGTCGCAAACGAATGCTTGGCTGCTGTCAGGCCATCGGCGCCGCCGATGACCTCACGCTCCCACGACTTGGTCATTTGCACCGCGTGAGAAACACCAATGGAAAATATCAGGAAGGGCACTAAAATCGACAACGGATCAATGCCAAAGCCGATGATGGGCAGCGTGCCAAGCAGCCATAGCCCCGGCATCATCGCCACCACCAGAGAAACCAGTGTCAGTTTCAGATCTTTGACGAACCACAACATCAGAACGGCGGTGATGATAAAGGCGATCAGGAAAAACATGATGACGCCACGCGCACCGCTGGAAATATCGCCTACCGCTTTGGCAAAACCGATGATGTGAACCGTGTGGTTTGGTCCCTCGTACCTGGTGCGCAGTTCGTCAAGTTTGTTGGATAGCTCGAAGTAGTTGAGCTTTTCTACCCTGCCGGCGTCTTTGGGGATTGACTCGAATAATCCAGCGATGACTAGCGCACCGCTGAAATCGGTTGCGACGGTACGGCCGATTTCACTGGATTTTTGTACGTTGCCACGCACGATGACCATGTCTTCCGGGGTGCCTTGGAATGTAGCGGGAATGACGTTCCCGCCTGCGAAGCCTTCTTCGACGACCTCAATGAATCGGGTGTTCGGCGTAAACAGCGAGCGTACGCTTGGTTTATCAACGCCTTCCAGCACCAGAATGTCATTGGTCAGCGCTTTCAGCTTGGCCATGAACTCCTTGTTGTAGATGTCCCCCTGTTTTTGCACTAACGCGACGGCGACGCGGTTAGCGCCACCGAATACCGTTTCATATTCCTTGTAGACCTTCATGTAGGGATGCTTGAGCGGCACCATTTTGTTAAAACCAGCGTCGACTTTTAGCTGGCTCGCCGAAATGGCAAAGCCCACCGTCAGAATGGCGAAAACAATTAGCCACATCTTGCGATTGTTGAAAATGACAGCGGAGAATTTTTCGATGAATTTTTGTAAGTTCATGGTGCGCTCAATTGGTGAGGCTGCAGATGAGTAACAGGGGCGGCTTACGGTTTGGCTGGGACTGCGACCGGTGCGGCAG
>JAJAYN010000333.1 GCA_026786225.1 Burkholderiales bacterium
ACGGCTGTGTGCAGGCGTCTTCCAGTCCTGCGGGGGTAAAGCTACCGGAGGTGCCGCGCCGTGAAGGTCCTTCGCCCAAATCCGATCAATTCGACGCCGATGCCAGGGAACGCGAGGGGGTACTGGAAAACATCATGGATGTCATCAACGGCTATATCGTCCAGTTTGAGCACAAGCGCGAGCGCAAGCCATCGAGCCCGTTGCAATGATCACTCCATTGCCAACGCCTTGGTCAACTGGTACAGGTACTCCTGACCTTCATAGAGCGATTTGACCGGCACGCGTTCGTCGCGGCCGTGAATACGCACCTCACCAAATTCGACAAATATGCCCGATGTCCCAAACGTCGGAATGCCGTCGTTGCGCAAGCGCGACCCGTCGGTGGCGCCGGCACTCATCTCCGGAATCACCGGCACACCCGGCCACAGCGATTCGCTAACCTTCGCAATGATCTTGAAGGTCGCAGATTGCGCGTCAGAGGGCTCGCTCGCATTGGGCATTCCACGCGGCGTGACCTTGACGCTGGGGCCGGCAAGCTTTTGTAACTCGTTCGCGATAAATTCGGGCTGTTCACCGGGCAGCAGGCGGCAATTTACCGTGGCCTTCGCGCGTTGCGGTAGTGCGTTATCAGCATGCCCCGCCTCGAGGCGGGTGGCAACGCAGGTCGTCCTGAGCAATGAGTTATAGCGCGGAATAGCGGAAATCGACTTCATCTGTTCGACGCTCGCTTCGTTGCGTGCGAGTGCCAGCATTGCGTCGCCGATCGACCCATCCTCGACGGCCGCCAGGCGATTGAAGTTCAGGCGCGTCACAAAATTCAGCCGCACCGGAAAATCGTGTCCGCCAAGACGCGTGAGCGCTGCAGCGAGATCGTAAATCGCGTTGTCGCGAACTGGTACCGAACTATGCCCACCTGCATGCGTGGTTTCGAAATCAAAACTCAGATAAATCTTTTCAGAAACCTGCACATTTTGTGCAAACGCACGGCCGTTTCGAAAGGTGCCGCCGCCACCTTCATTGATGGCAAATTCTGCGTCGATCAAACTGCGGTGATTTTTCAGCAGGTAGGCCACACCATTGTGGCTGCCGCCTTCCTCATCGGCCGTCAGCGCCAGGATGATGTCGCGCCTGGGCTTGAAATTCTCGGCCCTGAGACGAATCAGATTGGCGACAAAAATTGCCGCCATGGCTTTGTCGTCGAGTACGCCACGACCGTAATAGTAGCCGTCCTTTTCAGTCAGTTTGAATGGATCAAGTCCATCGGACCAGTCCTCTTTGCGCGCATCGACAACATCAATGTGTGCGAGCAGCAGCAACGGCTTTTTCTCACCGGTGCCTTTCAGACGTGCGATCAGGTTGCCTTTCTTTGCGCCGCCTGGAGGAACGATGACACTGATGTCACTTTCGTTGAATCCCGCCGCCCGCAATCGGGCCGCGACGCTATTGACCAGCGCCGTATTGTCGCCCTCCGGGTGGACCGTACGGGTCGCGACCATCTCACTGAAAATAGCGTAGAGCGGTTCTGGTCGCGGGATGGGCTGCGCTGGCGTGATGGAAGTCATCGCCATCAGGGCGGAAAGGAGAAAAATCTTATGCGCGCGATTCATGTGTAGCTCCACGTTCTTGTTTTGCCCGTGCTACTTCCGGATCGATGAACATCCGGTTCAAGCGCAACAAATTCCGAAACTCTATAACCGGCGCGGCTCACAGACCATTTATGTTTGGAAAACCGCACCAAATGGCGATCTTCGTTATTTTTTGCTATCAGCGTGCCACCCTGACTTCCACCGCCGCCATTTTCCACCCCGGTCCTTTTTGGCGCACGCGTCCGAGCCGGAAATGAAACATCCCGGACGCGATCATTGCGCTCAGCGTTGGGCTGGCTTTGTAGATTGCGTCGCTGACGATGATCGAATCAGCGAAGCCGTGTGCCGCGTCACCAGGGACAAAAATTCCCTTGGCCGGTTTGCGGGCCAAGCGGTCATCGATCATCTCGAGCGTCGCGCGCAGCGGTACCTTGGCCAGCACCTTGACGCCGACCACGGTGATCTGCGTTTGATAGGCGAGCGTTTTGCGCGCAACAATGCCAAGCACGCAAGGTTTGCCGTCCTCTATGCGTACGGCGATGAGTTCGTCCACCTCGACCAACGCGGCATCGTCGTTGCTCATTTCAAGGCCGAGCCCCGATTCGCTGATGTCCAGCAGGTGAACGGGTTGTCGCCCGATGCGTGGCTCGAAAAAACCGCCGGTTTCGCTCAGCGCGGCGCGGCGCGCTGCTGTGGCCGACATTCCATCGGCAGGTGCGTTCAAGCCGCCGATTTCGGTCACGCTGGTCGACGCCAGCGTGGATTGACGCTGCAAGCCTCGCATGTAGATGTCGTTGAAGCCGAAGAATACGGTCACTTCGGCGTTGCTATCAGTACTGCCGCTAATGGCAAAGCGCTTGCTTTTCAGCACGCCTGTGCTTTCGATGATCGCAAATTCCCGCTCGAGGAATGCAATCACCGACACATGTTCTTCCATCCTGAAATTGAGCCCGATACCCCAGCCCGGGAAAATAACGCCGCGATGAAAATCCTTGGTGGCGCGCGTCAGTTGACGCTGCAACGGCCTCAGTCCCAGAAAAAAATCCGCGCGTTCACCCGGCGCGAACCGCGTCAGGCCGAGATTCGGATTGCGTGTATCAATCGCCAGCGACAGTCCATCTGCATAAGGTTCACGACTCAGCCACAGTGCACCCATCCATGCGAGCAACCAACTGTCGAGGATCTCAAGCCGTCGTGGTGGCAGATTACCGCTTGCGAACCGATCGAGTAACAAGGCGCGAACATATAGCGCCTCGACAGTGGTTTCGACGCTTCTGCGATCCACCATGATTTCCAGGATGCAGGCATCAACGCCCGCCGATTTTGCGGTAACAAACAGCTTGTGCAACCTGCCTCGCGCTGCCAGATCGGTGCGCAGCGCGGCAATTTTCCGCCACTTGATTGCGTGTCCGATCAATACAATTGCCAGCGCCCATGCGGGTGCCGTCGTAATGCCTTCTTGCGCACCAGCTTTCTGATCGTAGGGCACCAGTTTGCGGGCCATGCGCGCGAGGTGGTCATACTGCGCCGCAATCCATTCGCACACCGCCTGATCGCTGCCAGTTTGTGCCAGGCCGCCCTGCAGAAAAGTTTCGCGATCATTTCTGGAAAATTCTTCAAACTCACGCAGCGCTTTGGAAATCATCCGCACAGATTCGACGACGTTACCTTTGTCAATGGCCTTTTCGAGCGCAAGGTGTTTATCCGCCATCCCCGAGTGGTAACGGGAGAGTTGCAGGCCGGGTTGTTTTCCACCACCGGGAATAGATGACATATCGGATCCGCCTGCAGCGCTACCGCGCCTGGTGATACGCCATCGCTTCAACCAGCGCGGCGTGGAGTTTTTGCTGTCTGAGTTCGTCGCGCAGTGCCGTTTCAGGCGTGCTCCAGTCGGGCAAGATCTCCGGGTCTTCTGCGTGCGCGAACCTCGGGTCATTCGGCAGCAATTTGTGGCCCATGGAATCGATAACCCGCGTTGCGTCAGCATCAAGAAATTGTTGCCGGAATGTATCGCTCAGATCGCTGAACGTGGCCGGATCGTTGGCGAGGAAAGCCAGCTCTATCAGGAACAACCATAACGGACGTTGCGAGCCATCCTCTTCGAGCGCCACGTGCAGCAATTCGGCCGCAAGACGCGGTTGTTCGTCATCGATCAATTGTTGCGCCCAGCGCATGACGTTCGCGGTATTTCTGAGCGCTTGGGCGGGTTGCGGGAATTGCAGGAACCGCGCATCAATGTAACGCTCCCGTAAACGGCGGGCGGCAGGGTCGGTCGGCAGCTGCGATTTATCGAGAATCGCCTGATTGGAACCGCTGTTTGCTGCCAGGTTTGAATACATGTTTCCCGCTAGAGGGTTTTTGAATCCGTCGGGTGTTTCTGGTTTTCGCGTCGCAGACCATTGGTAAAATCTGACGATAGTTTTTGTCGTTACACGGACCCCGACTGTGCGATTCTAAGCGACATTCGAGTGTGCAACAAACTTGAAATAATGCACACAAGTGCCGCCATTTTTCATGAAACACAAGCATTGGCGGGGGTTATGGCGCATTTGTGTCTGAAAACCCTTGCTCACGCTGGACCTTGACCTTTTGCCCCCCAATGGAAGAGGCGTAAACGCCGATGTTGGGCGATCCAGGCCCGTCAACACGAGGACCGGTTCGATGCAATGCGCAGATGGGTACATACGCACATAAAATAGTCGCATGTCGCCCACCCTCGCCTTTCGCATCGCCAGCATCACAATCCTGATCGCGATCTGGATATTTTCATTTCTGCCCATAAGCGGAATGCCAAATATGCCAGGGAACGACAAATGGCATCATGGACTCGCCTATTTTGCCTGCATGTTTTGCTGGGGACAGTGGTTCATGTGCGCAGCACCGCGCCTGAAACTGGCTTTAATCTTAATGTTGATGGGAGCCCTGATCGAATGCCTGCAGGGATTGACCTCATACCGCAGCTTCGAGTGGCTCGACATGGTGGCTAATGCCGCCGGTGTCGCGCTTGCGTGGCTGGTGGTGACCGTGCAATTGGCATTTCAACGCCGCTTTGCCTCTGACAACCAGCCCCCCTTTCTGCCTTAGACCTGACATGACGACCACGCTCGACCATCTCGTTC
>JAJAYN010000334.1 GCA_026786225.1 Burkholderiales bacterium
ATTGCACTACATAGAAAAAATTTTGGTGACTCCGTTGTTCGGTTTACAGAGGTTAAGAAATTCGTCGCCGCCTTCGCGCATGATGAACGGAACAGCCGCGAAGGTCTCTGTGTTATTGATCGTTGTCGGTTTGCCATACAGGCCGAAGCTGGCGGGAAAGGGCGGCTTGAAGCGCGGCTGTCACTTTTTGCCTTAGATAGATTCGAGCAAAGCGGTCTCTTCCCCACAAATATATGCACCGTAACCGTGGAATGCGTGTAACTGAAAGCTGAACTCGGCGCCAAGTATCTTTTCGCCCAGGTAGCCGGCCGCGCGTGCCTCTTCGAGCGCCTCTTCAAAACGATCGTAATCCGCCCAAATTTCGCCGTGGATATAGTTGTAACCGACCGTGATGCCCATCGCATAGGCTGCAATGATCATGCCCTCGATCAGGATATGCGGGTTGTAACGAATAATGTCTCTATCCTTGAACGTGCCGGGCTCGCCTTCGTCTGAATTACAGACCAGATACTTGGTGCCCGGGAAAGCGCGCGGCATAAAGCTCCACTTCAAGCCTGTTGGAAAACCGGCACCGCCGCGCCCGCGCAAGGCGGACTTCTTGACTTCGGCAATGACATCCGCAGGCTGCACTTTTTCTTGCAGGATTTTTTTGAGTGCGGCGTATCCACCACGCGACTCATAGTCCTTCAATCGCCAGTTGTTGCCATCAAGTCCTTTGAGGATAATGGCGTCAGGGCCATAGTCGAGCGGTTTGGCGATTGCGACCATCACTTCAACTCCTCAATGAGTTGATCAAGCTTTTCGTTGGACATAAAGCTGCACATGCGTTTGTTGTTTACCAGCAACACCGGTGCGTCCCCGCAGGCACCCATGCACTCACCCTCCACCAGTGTGAAATTGCCGTCCGCCGTGGTCTCCCGCCAATCCACACCCAGCTTGTTTTTCAGATATTCCGCTGCATCAACTCCGCCTGACAATGCGCATGGCAAATTCGTGCAAACGGTAATTTTGGATTTACCAATCGGATTCAAGTTGTACATGTTGTAGAACGTCGCCACCTCATACACGGCGATTGTCGGCATGCGAAGGTATTGCGCAACCGCATCCATCACCGTGTTTGAGAGCCAGCCGTGCTGATCCTGCGCAATCGCCAGCGCCGACATGACGGCAGACTGTTTTTGATCCGCAGGGTATTTCGCAATCTCGCGATCAATCCTGCGTTTGGAGTCGTCCGATAGTAGAGCCAATGTGCTCATCGATCAATTTCTCCAAAAACGATGTCTTGGGTACCAATAATGGTGACCACGTCGGCAATCATATGGCCACGAGACATTTCGTCGAGTGCGGCCAAATGGGGAAATCCAGGCGCCCTGATCTTCATACGGAATGGTTTGTTGGCGCCATCGGAAACCAGATAAATCCCGAACTCGCCTTTCGGGTGCTCCACCGCTGCGTATGTTTCGCCCGGCGGGACATGAAAACCCTCCGTGAAGAGTTTGAAGTGGTGGATCAACTCTTCCATGTTCGCCTTCATGCTCTCCCGCGAAGGCGGTGCAACTTTATGGTCGTCGCTTATCACGGGCCCAGGATTCTTGCGCAACCAATCGATGCATTGCTTGATGATCTTGTTCGACTCGCGCATCTCCTGAATACGTACCAGATAGCGGTCGTACGAATCGCCATTGGTACCGATGGGGATATCGAAATCCAGATCGCCATACACTTCGTAAGGCTGCTTCTTACGCAAATCCCAGGCGATGCCGGAGCCCCGCAACATTGGGCCGGTAAAGCCCAAATTCTGCGCGCGCTCTGGCGTGACGATGCCTATCCCGACCAGCCGCTGTTTCCAAATGCGGTTATCAGTCAGCAATGTCTCGTAATCGTCAATGTAGCCCGGGAATCGCTTGGTAAAATCGTCGATGAAATCTAACAATGAGCCTTGCCGGTTTTCGTTCATCTTGGCTATGGACGCAGCGTTGCGACCGTGCGTGACGGTGTATTGCGGCATCCGCTCTGGCAAATCCCGATACACACCGCCGGGACGGTAATAGGCGGCGTGCATGCGTGCGCCTGAAACCGCCTCGTAGGTATCCATCAAGTCTTCGCGCTCGCGGAAGGCATAAAGGAACACCGTCATTGCGCCCACATCGAGCGCATGCGCGCCCAACCATAACAGGTGATTCAGGATGCGCGTAATCTCGTCGAACATGACGCGGATGTACTGGGCCCGCAGCGGCACTTTGACACCCATGAGGTTTTCAATCGCCATCACGTATGCATGCTCATTGACCATCATCGACACGTAATCGAGACGATCCATGTATGGCAAGTTCTGAATGTACGTGCGTGTTTCGGCAAGTTTCTGTCGCTCTGTGCAGCAGCCCAATATGCGGGTCGGCGCGTTGAATTACCTCGCCGTCAAGCTCAAGCACCAAGCGCAATACACCATGCGCAGCCGGATGCTGTGGCCCGAAATTCATCGTATAGTTTTTAATTTCTGCCACGATTATTTCCGGCCCGCGTAGTGGTCTTCACGTATTACGCGTGGCACAATTTCACGCGGCTCAATTGTCACCGGCTGGTACACCACACGCTGTTGCTCGGGGTCGTATCGCATTTCTACATTCCCCGTAACGGGAAAATCCTTGCGGAATGGATGTCCGACAAAACCGTAGTCCGTGAGAATACGGCGCAGATCAGGGTGGCCGTGAAAAACAATTCCATACAGGTCAAATGCTTCACGTTCGTACCAGTTCGCCGACGCCCAAATTTCGTTCACGGTGTCAACCATCGGAAATTCGTCGTCGGTACAAAAGCACCGCACGCGCACGCGCCAGTTGTGTCTAATCGACAATAGCTGATAGACAACGGCATATCGCGCACCATCCCACGCG
>JAJAYN010000335.1 GCA_026786225.1 Burkholderiales bacterium
CAGCAACACCGATGAAGATCGAACAGAAGGTGGCGGCACCGGCGGTCGTGCCCGTTGCGCCTGTGGCAGCACCTGCTGTTGTTGCACCAGCCGCTACAGCTGCACCAGCACCAGCACCAGCACCAGCACCAGCACCAGCACCAGCACCAACTGCTGCGCCTGCACCCGCGACTGCGGCTGCAGCAACGCCGGCGAAGCCTGTGGAGTCCAAGCCAGCGGATACCAAGCCGACCGAAGCACCAAAGAAGTAAGGCTTACGCCAGACATAAAAAAACCGGGCAGTCGCTCGGTTTTTTTATGTCTGGCCGACCCAACGTCTGTCCGCGTCAAACATTGTGCAAAAGGGTTCGGCAGGCGCACTGGTGGCGCAAGCGGCATGTTAAAATCCGGCCTCAATACAAGACTCGCAAGAATGTCTTTTGCGATGGCATTTCACTGTGGTACCCGATTCATGTGTGCATCACCTTCTGATTTATATTCATCGTTAGGGAGAATCAAAAATGCTCAATATTAAAACGGCGTGCGCAGTGATGGGTTTGACTCTTTGCCTCGGTATGTCGACGGCGAGCTGGGGTGCACAACCGATCCAGAACGTGAACGATGCGACGGTCGTGAGCGCAAACCCGGTGCAACTCGAACAAGTGAAATCCGCGATCATGATTGCCGGGACATCCCTTGGCTGGAAGATGGCCGAGGTCAGCCCCGGCCTCATCCAGGGCACGCTAAATTTGCGCAAGCACACCGCCATCGTCGACATTCCATATGCCACAGCGAAGTACAGCATCGTTTACAAGAGCAGTATCAATCTGGATGAGAAAGACGGCCAGATTCATAAAAATTACAATAGCTGGGTACAAAACCTGAGCAAGAAAATTGGCACAGAACTATTGCGCCTTTGACTGGTGACGCGGAACGATGGGTGGTTGCTCCTGTCCCCTTGTCCATCAGCAAGCTGAATGTGCTGCAACCCAAATCCATCCTTCTCTGCTGCGCCTGCACAGGTGAAACGCCACTAATTCGAAATTGAAAGTTGTTTATGGACCGTGGGCTAAATAGTGAGCAGGAACTGGCTCAGTTAATCGTCGAATCCCTGAATCTCGACGGCGTTTCCCCCGGCGAGATTGACCCCGAAGCACGATTATTCGGCGAAGGATTGGGGCTGGATTCACTCGACATGCTGGAGTTGTCGATGTCGGTAGAGCAGAAGTTCGGCGTCAAGCTGCGCTCGGACGACCCGGATAATGCGAAAATTTTCGCTTCGCTGCGCAGCCTTTCGCAGCATATTCAATCGCATCGCGCAGGTTGACTGCCTGCACGGTTCATCCGGTTCCCGGTGAGACCATCTGATCCGATGCCAGCTGTAAATCAAGTTCCAGATCCGACCGTGCCTGCCCGGCATCCCGTACTGATCGTTCTGTGGTTGGTCCTCGCGTTGGCGTACCTGACCGCGTCAGCGACGGGATTTCGCATGTTGGCAACATCGGTTGTCGGCCTGATGGCCGGTGCGTTGCTGGTGGCGTCCGGAAGACCAGTCGCGGGTACCGCCGCCGCGGTGACGCTTGTTGGCTTATGCGTCTATTTCTCGGCGTACATGCAATTTATTGTTTACGCGCCACCGCTCGCTGCGTTTGCGTTTATGGCGTACTTTTTCTATCGCACGCTTCGTCCAGGGTCTGAGCCGCTTATCACGCGCGTCGCGCGTATGGAGCATCCGGATTTGCCGCCGGACATGGCCCGCCATGCACGAATGCTCACCTGGGCCTGGTCGCTCTGTTTCGCGCTGTTGTTCGTTGTTGCGTTGGTGCTTGCGCCGCTGCTTCAACTCGACGTATGGTCAAAATGGGTGCACGGGCTTGGATACATTCTTCCAGGCGCACTGTTTCTTGGTGAATATACCTATCGCCACTATCGCTTTCGAGAGAGACCACATGGTTCCCTGCTGGTGCTGATTCCCAACATTGTGCGGGTAAGCCGCGATGCTGCGGTCTCATCGGGTAGGCGCGACACGGAAACGTGCCCATGATGTTGCCGCTGGCGGGCTATCGTGCGACCAGCGAAGCGGTGCTGCTGGGCGCGCATGGTGAGATCAGCGCTGGCGTATTTTTCGGGAGAGTGCACGAGCTTGCGAAAGTGCTGCCGGATGCGCCGTTCGTGATCAACCTGTCGGAAAGCCGCGCAGGCTTCATGCTCGGATTTGCCGCCGCGCTGGTGCGCAGGCAGACATCTTTGTTTCCGTCGGGTCAGGGCCGCGGCGACTGGGAGCAACTTGCCCGCCAATACCCGACAGCCTCCATCATCAGTGATCGCGCAATGGACGCACCGCATGCGTTTGATTTGCGGCCCTGGCTGGCGATGGATTCGATGGCCCCGCCTCTCGCGTCTCGGCAACTTGAAGACATGCAGATACCTGTCGTTCCAGCAGACTTCACGGCAGCAATACTGTTTACCTCGGGTAGTACCGGGCACCCCACGGCGCATGCCAAAAGCTGGGGTCAGTTAACCAGAGGTGCCGCCAGTCTCATCGCAGCGCTCGGCGGCTCACTGCCGATGCGCTGCGCCGTC
>JAJAYN010000336.1 GCA_026786225.1 Burkholderiales bacterium
GCTCATCGACGAACGCAGAAGCGGCCAATACCTGCAGACCGGCAATTCGCGCGGTGAGGTTGTGGTCCAGCGCCATTGCAAAATTACCTGCGATGCTCGTTGCCTCCCGGCTCGAATCCTCCTGCATATCGAGCACACGGGTGTATGCAAGGTAAACCGACAGAAGCACCAATGGCAATACGCATATCAGGATCAAACGCCGCAACAAGGCGTTGAGCGTGGTGACGCTGTTCGCTCCACGCCCGCTTCGTCGCTTGCTCGCATTGGTGATGCCTGTCATGAACAACACCCCGTTTTTGAGAGGTAGCTATTGTTTCCGGTACAAGTTGCGTAGCGCATTTGGCAGTTTCCAACTGGATCAGCATCGCCGTCTGTTCGCTTTCGCACAGACAACGTATCATCCCGCCGCGATTACGGTGCTATTTTCCGCCACTGGTTGCGTCCGCCAACCTTGCGAACGCGCCGCATAAATCTTCTACCGCGTTTGCCTTGAAAATCAATTCGCGCACACCGGCACCATCGGCCTGTGCACGCAAGGTCTCGTCGATAAAGCCTGAGGCGATGGCGAGTGGCAGGTCCGGCCGGATAGCGCGCATTTCGCGCGCAACGTCGAGCCCCGACATGCCAGGCATGTTGTAGTCGGTCACGACCAGATCGAAGGAAGCGGGGTCGGCGCGCAACGCGGCGAGTGCTTCGTGTTGATCGGTATGGCCGCTGATGCGATAGCCACGGCCCTCCAACGTGCGCTGGACCAGAAACACGAGTGCTTCGTCGTCGTCGATGTAGAGAATGTGTCGACCACCGACTGAAGCTGCGTCGGCGGTCGTTGCCGTTAAGGGCGCAACGTGGCCAGGTTCGGGTTCGGACGCGCTGGCAGGCTGCTCAAAAATCGGCAAGTAGATGGCAAACGACGTACCGCTACCAATCTGGCTCTCGATCACGATCTCTCCTTCGTGCACCTTCACGATGCCATGCACGACCGATAGCCCCAGCCCGGTGCCTTCGTCAACGGCCTTGGTGGTGAAGAACGGCTCGAAAATCCGTGCCACTGTGGCTGCGTCCATACCGGGGCCATCGTCGCTAACGACGAGCCGTAGCGCACGACCTGCATATTTAGCGCCGATGACGCGAAGTGCGGGATGTGCTTCGATCAGGGCGGCATCCACAGTCACCGCGCCCAGCCGGATGGTAATTTCCCCAGGTTGCTCCCGCATCGCCTGCATTGCGTTGGTCACCAGATTGATGATGACCTGTCGAATCTGGTTTGCATCGGCAAGCACTGTCGGCAGGTTGGTATCGCAATGGACATCGAAAGTAATATGTGGCGGCAGGCTTGCGCGCAGTAGATTCGCCGCTTCATCCACGACAGGCGCAAGCGCGATCGGAATCCTTTGCGTAACATCGCGACGACTGAATGAGAGGATTTGCCGCACCAGATCGCGCGCACGCGAGCCGGCCTTGGTGATTTCGTCCAGGCCCTGCAACGCTTGCGGATTGTCGGCCAGATCCTGACGCACCAGCGTGGCATTGCCAAGGATGGTGGCGAGGATGTTATTGAAATCGTGCGCGATGCCGCCGGCCAGCGTGCCGATGGCTTCCATCTTTTGCGACTCGCGCAATTGCGCTTCGAGTGACGCGCGAGTCGCCTCGGCGCGCTTTCGCTCGGTGATGTTTTGGAGGGTGCCCCGCAGCCCGAAAATGCGGCCAGTCGTTGAGCGCCGTACTTCGCCTCTGATGCCGACCCAGCGCCGTTCACCGTCATCGCATCTGCGTTCCAGTTCGAGTGTGTACCCGTCCCCGGTCTGTATGGCTCTTTGCACAGCGGCACACAGGAGCGCAGCACTCTCCACGGTAAATAGCTTCAGCTGATTTTCAAAGTTTGGTACGGACGAGGATAGGTCCAAGGCAAGGATTTTGAATAGCTGATCTGACCATTCGAAGGTGTCGGTGGCAGCGAGCCAGGTCCAGCTACCGATCTGCGCAACGCGTTGCGCTTCGGCCAGCGCAACCTCGCTTTTGCGCAGCGCGTCTTCTGCTTCCTTGGCTGCGGTGACGTCGCGCATAGATGCGTGTACGGCTGGCGCACCCGCATACAAAATCCTCGTGCCGCGAATTTCCAAGTCGATTACCGTTTCGTCGAATTTTACTAACTTGAGTTCGTAGAGCGTGTTCTGGGTGGTGCCGCTGGTAAGGTCATTTAGCATCAACAGCACGATTTTTTGCGAATCCGGGTGTACCAGATCGAGAATACGTCGGCCAACCAGCTCTTGTGCTGACTTTGCGGCAACCATTTTGACGGTGGCGGGGTTGACATAGATTATTATGCCGTCGCGATGGACGCAGGCCGGCTCCGGCGACCACTCGACCAGCCCCCGGTATCGCTCCTCGCTTTGCTGTAACGCAACCTCGGCGTGCTTGCGATCAGTGAAGTCCATGCGTACACCCAGAATGCGGCTTGCCTTGCCGTCTGCATTGTGCGCGAGCACGCGTCCGGCCATGCCGACCCATCGGTACGATCCGTCGGCGTGCTGCATACGCACTTCGTATTTGTAATCACTGTATGCGCCTGCCAATACAGCCCGTATCGTTTCATCCACGGTATGCCTGTCCTCGGGGTGAACGCGATCAAGCCATTGTTCGCGCCTGCGAGGGCCATCTCCTGGATCGTCACCCAACATCGTGAAGCATGAGGGCGTCGCGAAAAACGCACCCGAGTTGACGTTCCAGTCCCAGATGCCCATCGACGCGACATCGGTCGCGAGTGCGAGGCGCTGCGCCATTTCATCACTGCTGGCTTCGTCGAGCAGTCTTTGCCGCCATGTACGGCTGAGCCATATGCAAAATGTAAGGAGCATCGTTGAGGCAGCCGCCCAAAGGATCAGCACCAGCAAGGCCAGGTCGCGCCAGGGTTTCAGCATGAGATCGAACGAGCGGCCCACGACCACGACAAGGTCCGGCTCCGTGGACAAAGTTCGATAGGAAAAACTGCGGAATTCTCCATCGATAGCATCGTTAGCCCGGTAGTTGCCGGTGCCGGTAGGATTGCCCGGAAGTATTTCCCGGAACAGCGGTAACTCTTTGAAACTCTTGCCAATGTTCTCTTCGCTGATCGGGCTTCGCATCATCAAGGTCCCGTTGCGTTGCCAGAGTGCGATCAAACTGCCTGCGCCGAGATCGGCCATCCGCCAGACAATGTCGAAATAAGTTGTCTCCAGCGCGGCGACGATGACGCCGGCAAACTTGCCGTCGGCTGAATACCGTGGCAGTGCGGCACAGATGAGCCATTTTCCGTTGGTACGACTGCGCTCTGGCAGCCCAATGTAGAACTTCGTCTGCGGTTGGGTGCGATAAATCCGGAAGCAGTCGCGGTCGGAAAAATCGATACCGTTACTGCCGATGTCGGAGCCGTATTTGGCAAGTCCATCGGCATCCATAACCCAAATGGCACGCACGAAAGGCAGGTCTTCGAGTTGCTGTCGAA
>JAJAYN010000337.1 GCA_026786225.1 Burkholderiales bacterium
ACACCAATTGGGGACAGACCACGGTTATCTCCTGAAAACAACCGTGGTCTGTCCCCGATTGTTCCCGATTGTTCTGTTTACGTTTGGCGCGCTCGAAACGTTGCGTCAGCAGGCACACGCCCACGCTCCCGATGCTGAACAATGACTTCAAAGAGTTTATTCAGATACTCAACGCTAGAAACGTTGAGTACCTGATTGTCGGCGGCTATGCGCTGGCGGCGCATAGTATCCCCGCTATACCGGCGATATTGATATCTGGATCGACCGAACCGACAAATTGCAAAGAATTGATGGCGTCGTAGGTTAAATTGCAACACAACAAAACAGATTTATTGATCTGGTCGCCAAATAGTGCGAACAAAGCCCCTCTCCCCAAGGAGAGGGAATAAAATTTCACACTCATTAATGGCCGGATCAGTAGAAATCCATTTCAAAGCTTGGACGGGACTGAGCGCCAATACGCGGAACACCCTGCATGGCGTTTCAACTTTGCGGGCGCGTCCCATGGGACGCGTGCCCACCTCGCAGCCTACATGCTGCTCGGACTCGCAAGGCGTATCGATGTCCGCAGGGACATCGATACGTCCATGCTCCTCCCCCGCGTCATTCTCCGCTGGGGCGATGGCTCATGTGCCTGTCAGTTGCCAATTGCGTCCTGCAAGAGTAGAGTCGTTGAACAAATGTTTAACAAACGGTGAGTCTCATGTTGGGAATACGATTGGAGCAGGAGTTGGAAGCGCAACTTCAAGCACTTGCGAAACGGTCAGGCAAGCCGAAAAGCTATCACGCCCGGGAAGCGATACGACGGTATCTTGCCTCGGACGAGAGCGAGGCCAAGCGTCAGTCCCGTCTTGCGAGCGGAATTGTTGCGGATGACTTTGAGGCCGATACGCGTGACTGGACGAAATAGGTTGATGAAGCCAGTCGTGAGCGCACCTTCCGTGAATGTTAGCCGTGGTGATTTTGTGTTGGTCGTTGCCAGCGGCGACTACGGCAAGCCGCGCCCGGCGCTTGTTATACAGTCAGACTTGTACAACAATACCCACCACAGCGTCACCATCTGCCTGGTCACGAGTACGTTGGTCGATGTGCCGCTGTTTCGCATCCCAATAAAACCGCTGAAGCGAAATGGTCTCAACGTGATCTCACACGTGATGGTGGACAAGGTGCAAACGGCTCGTCGTGATCGCATCAAATCGGTGATCGGCGCGGCCAGTACGGCAGAAATGCGTGCGGTAGATATCGCGCTTCGCGGTTGGATGTCGCTGGATGCGCGATAACCAACTCACGTTGGTTGTGCTGTGAGGCAATACGGTCACTCATCACCCGGGAAACAAAGCAAAATAGCAAAATCAAAGAAATCAAAGGGGCAGCGTGGAATTGCACTTACTTAAGCCCAATCACGGTACAAAATATCCGTAAAGTAGCTTGGTGCTGAACAACGTGAAACCCAACATGTACGACGATAGTGTTGGGCTTCGCAAGCTCAGCGCCAACCTACGACACTGCCAATAACCATCCAATTACGCTTAAGTAAGCGCCATTCGGATCAGCGTGAATTGTTTTTAAAAACAAATATCGCTGACCCCTTTGATTCTCAACACGGAATTCGATATCGTTGACGGGCGGAACTCATGCTTTCTACACGCAAGCTAATAGTCACTTTCGCAATCGGAGCTTGTCTCGCGGCGGCCGTACTTTGGTCGCAGTCGGGTTCGCCTCCGAATCGTGATGGTATGAAGTCTGCAGTCACTGCAGTCAATGCAGTCACTCCAGCCACTTCGGTTCGCGGCACTAGTTCAACTCAGGCTCTTGCTCAAAATTTTCAGGGATACAAAAGCAACAGTGCCGATGGCCAAGGAAAGGGGTGGCGACAAACCACCATGACTAAGGCGGAGCTGCAAGCGTCCCCAATCTACTGGATGTTGGCTTATTCGGAAAGCGACATGGCTTGGCTGAGTCGTCACGGGTATCCAAGCATCGAGGAAGAGGCGATGTTGAGCAAGACATCGATCGAAAATCTCAAAGCGCTCGCCGACGGTGGAGACCTTAATGCGAGTATCCATCTCGGCTTGCGCCATAGCAAGAATGCGATTACCACCGGCGATGCAGCCAGTTTTAGAGCAGCAAGAAATGAGCTTGATCGCGCGCTGATTGGGGGTGGCCCCTACCAGTCCGCCAAGACCATTGCATTTTTTGCGGAGCTTGCAAATGACCCCCGTTCCCACGGCGAAATGAGCGCAACCACCGTGAAAGAGATTGAGAGACACCTGCTGCAGTATCATGACATCGCGCGAGGCTTGAGTTCACTATTCGGTGATTCTGTCATTGAGCGCGTTGGCAATGGTCTATCCTCGGATCTCGGGCGTGTTTTTGGGTTACCCCCCAAACCCCAGATGTCGTTTGAGATGGCAATGCGGCAATTTTCAAATATCAACGCGAGTCGAGTGCAGCGCGGACTTCCGCCATTTGCCCTAGAACGACGACCAAGCGAACCGGGCGGCTTTCAATTTCAAGAGAATAATGTGGTGTATTCACGATGACACTCACCCAGTTGTTGAGACGGTGCAGTGTGCTCAGCACCACCATGCTCACTTTTTCACTGGCGAATGCGTCAGAAAAGACCAACGCAGAATGGTATCCCCAACAAAAGCGAGGATTGTGGGAAATCGTCAATTCGCAGTCGTCCAACGCCGGCTACAAGACTACCGAGTTGCGCTGTGTTGGGGCTAGAGCTCAAGAGACGCGAACGTCAAAGAAAGAATACCTGGAGGAGACCAAAGACTGTCGCACCGTTGTTTTGGAGACTTCGGCCAAGAAAGTAGAGCGGCAAAGGGAATGCAAGAAATACGACGGCATAATCGCAACGATCAAAGTTGTTTACGAAGGCGACTTTTCGCGCCATTTTGAGCGCACGATGACGTTGAGTTTGAGTGTTCCCACTCGTTTGGAGGGGGAGTCAAAGACGACAAAGTACCGATTTGTTGGCGTATGTCCCAAAGGCATGTTGCCCGGAGACACCTTCACTACGAACTCTGAGGGCAATATCGTTGGGGAATGGAATCGTTACACGGGTCGCGCCATACTCATGGAAAGTGGCCCAAAGTTCGACAAGCGAAAGCCAAGCGCGCCCTAAATTACCGCAAGAACGGGGTCACAAACTCTGAGGGGCCAGCGTCAATTATTTTTGAATAAGATGAATTAAACGAAGTGAGAAATCTGCTGTTGCGTTTCGTCCAAGCCACGACAGACTTCTCACCCGAAAGAACCGGGTTCGAAATGGCTGGACTTGAACGC
>JAJAYN010000338.1 GCA_026786225.1 Burkholderiales bacterium
CGTGTTGGACTTGAACCAACGACCAAAGGATTATGAGTCCTCTGCTCTAACCAACTGAGCTAACGGCCCCTTGAAAGAATGCAGAGGCAAGATTATAGCGGTTCGGTCTGCCTGGCCGACACGAGCGTGCAATGATTTGCATGCATACTTGTGCGATGTCGAGCCACTATCTCCTTCCGCTTTTGGCGCCGCGCAGCGTGGCGGTGATCGGCGCGTCCGAACGCGAGGGTGCACTGGGGCGATTTGTGTTCGAGAACATGCTGGGCAGTGGCTTCCAGAGCGCGCACGCACGCACTCTCTATGCAGTTAATCCAAAATACCGTACTGTGCTGGGCGAAAAATGCTTTCGGTCCGTTGGCGATTTGCCTTCCGCCCCCGACCTGATCGTGGTGGCTTCGCCGGCGAATACCGTGGCGGATGTCCTGAAGGATGCTGGCGCACTGGGCGTAAAAAATGCCGTGGTGCTTTCGGCGGGCTTTGGTGAGATCGGCGATGAAGGACGCGCACGCACCAAGCTCGTGAAGGAACAGCTCGCACGTTACGACATGCGCATGATCGGGCCCAATTGCGTCGGCATCATGCGCCCGGCCATCGGTCTGAACGCGACCTTTGCCAATGCTGCTTGCAGGGCCGGGCCGCTCGCACTCGTTGCACAGTCCGGGGCCGTGTGTACGGCGCTGCTCGACTGGGCGGCGACGACCGAAATCGGATTTTCCAGCGTCGTGTCGCTGGGCGGTGCGCTCGATCTCGATTTTGGTGAGGTGCTCGATTTCCTCGTCCACGATACCGAGACGCGAAGTATTTTGTTGTACGTCGAAGGCATACGCGACGCGCGTGGCTTTATTTCTTCATTGCGTGCCGCGGCGCGGGTCAAGCCGGTGGTGGTGTACAAGGCGGGGCGCCATAGCGCGGGCACCAAGGCTGTGACCAGCCACACCGGTGCGTTAGCGGGCAGCGATGCGGTATTTGATGCGGCACTCGCGCGATCTGGGGCGGTACGTGTATCGAGCTCGGTGCAACTATTCGCCGCCGCACGCGTGCTCGCGAGCAAGAAGCGCCCGGCCGGTCCACGATTAGGAATTGTCACCAACGGCGGCGGCCCGGCTGTGGTTGCAGCCGATGCCGCCGTGGACAATCACCTTGAGCTTGCCACGCTTTCCAAGGCCACGATTGAAAAATTGAACGCGGCCCTCCCCGCGCATTGGTCAAAGGCAAATCCGGTCGATATCATCGGCGACGCAACGCCGGCGCGGTTTACCGCCGCTGCGGAAGCCGTCGTTGAAGACGCCGGCGTGGATGCGCTGCTGGTCCTGTTCTGCCCGCAGCGGGCGACGACACCAGAGGCTGCCGCCGCCGCGATTATTCCGATCGCACAACAACACGATAAGCCGGTGTTTACCGCCTTCCTCGGTGGGGCCTCGATCGTGCAGGCACGCACGATGCTCGAGAAAGCCGACATCGCCAATTTCATGACGCCCGAAAATGCGGTGGAGGCGATGTCGTTTCTGGTTCGCTTTAAGCAACATCAGGAAATGCTGCTTGAGTCTGTGCCGGCGTTTGCGGGCATGAGTTCTCAGGAGGCCTCAAGTGCGGTGGCGGAAGCGACGCGGATTCGCGCGCTGGCGCTGCGTGAAAAGCGAACCTTGCTCAGCGAAATGGAGGCTAAGACCCTACTGTTTGCATTCGGCATTCCGGTAAAACTGGGCAAGATCGCCGCAACCCGTGAAGAGGCACAGGCTGCGGCAAAGGCGATGGGCTATCCGGTGGCGATGAAAATTCATTCCCCCGATATCACGCACAAGAGTGATGTTGGTGGCGTGCGTCTGAATCTCATCAATACCAAGCAAGTCGGGCATGCATTCGACGACATGATGGAACAGGTGAAGCGCGTCAAGCCCAAAGCCAAACTGGCTGGTGTGAATATCCAGCCGATGCTGAAATTTCCCCATCAGCGCGAAGTGTTGGTGGGGCTCAAGCGCGATGCGGTTTTTGGGCCGGTGATCGCCTTCGGCGCTGGGGGTATTGCGGTAGAAGCGCTTCACGATTTGGCGCTGGCGTTGCCGCCGCTCAATCCGCGCCTCGCGATGACGCTCATGCAGTCCACACAAATTCGCCGCGTGCTCAATGCCTACCGCGATGTTCCCGCCATAGACGACAACGCCATCATCGATGTGCTGCAGCGCATCTCGACCATGGCTTGCCTGTTGCCGTGGGTTGAGGAAATGGATCTGAACCCGGTGCTCGTACATCCAGCCGGCGCTGCGGTGGTTGACGCACGCGTGGTCATCAACGCAGCCATGCCGGTCACCGATGCGCGCTATCAGCATATGGCGATATTCCCTTACCCGATCGAGCTTGAGCGGGACGTGGAATTGAAAAATGGCAGCAAGCTACTGTTGCGGGCGATTCGTCCGGACGATGCCGAGCGGGAGCACGCCTTCGTCGCCAAACTCTCCCCCGCCTCGCGTTATGCGCGATTTCAGTATCCCTTATCCGCGCTTTCGCCGGAAATGATGGCTCGCTTCACGCAGCTCGATTACGACCGTGAAATGGCACTACTGGCGCTGGTTCCGGAGACCGGGGAAATCGTCGGTGTTGCGCGGTATTTCCCCAACCCAGATCGTGCCAGTGCCGAATTCGCCTGCGTGGTGGCCGATGCGTGGCAGGGACGCGGCGTGGGTAGCCTGCTGATGACAGCACTGATCGATTGCGCACGAACGGCGGGTTACACGTCCATAGACGGCGCTGTGCTATCGACCAATACCGGCATGCTGGCACTAGCCGAACGGCTCGGCTTTGTCGTCCAAGCAGGTCACGATCCCAACCACACGGTCAAGGTAGTTCTGGCGTTAAAGCACGAGTCAAAACCTGAATAAAAAATGGCCGGCATTGCCGGCCATTTTTGTGATTCGGCAAGCGCATATCAGCTGTCGGTTTCCAGGAAGCTTTTCAGCTTTTCCGAACGTGATGGATGACGGAGCTTGCGAAGCGCTTTCGCCTCGATCTGGCGAATCCGCTCACGCGTCACATCGAACTGCTTTCCCACTTCTTCCAGCGTGTGGTCGGTGTTCATCTCTATTCCGAAGCGCATCCGCAATACTTTTGCTTCGCGCGGCGTCAATGAATCGAGCACATCCTTGGTGACATCGCGCAGCGAGGTGTACTGGGCGGAATCATCCGGCGCCAGAGTCTGCGTGTCCTCGATGAAGTCACCCAAATGCGAATCGTCATCGTCGCCGAACGGCGTCTCCATTGAAATGGGCTCTTTGCTGATTTTCAAAATCTTGCGGATTTTGTCTTCAGGCATTTCCATTTTCTTCGCCAGCGTCGCTGGGTCGGGCTCAAGACCGGTCTCCTGCAGAATCTGCCGCGAGATACGGTTCATCTTGTTGATGGTCTCGATCATGTGCACGGGAATACGGATGGTGCGTGCCTGATCGGCGATCGAACGTGTGATCGCCTGACGAATCCACCAGGTGGCATACGTCGAAAATTTGTAGCCGCGGCGGTATTCGAATTTGTCCACGGCTTTCATCAAACCGATGTTGCCTTCCTGGATGAGATCGAGGAATTGCAAACCGCGGTTCGTGTACTTCTTTGCGATCGAGATCACCAGACGCAAGTTGGCCTCGATCATTTCGCGCTTTGCACGGCGGGCTTTTGCCTCACCGGTGCTCATTTGGCGCGCAATTTCTTTCAAATCCTTGACCGGCAAACCCACTTCTTTTTGCAGATTGATCAGATATTCCTGCTCTTCGATGATCGACGGCTTGAATTTCACCAGCGCCGCAGAGTAACCCTTGCCATTGGTGATTTCTTCGGTGATCCACTTCAGATTGGTTTCGTTGCCCGGGAACGACTTGATGAAGTGCGCGCGCGGCATGGCTGAATTCTTGACGCACAATTCCTGGATGTGACGCTCGCGCTGACGCACGGAATCAACCAGTGAACGCAGGCCATTGCAGAGTCGCTCAACCTGTTTGGCGGAGAAACGAATCTGCATGAGCTCCGCGGAAAGTTCTTCCTGCAAATCCTTGTACGCGCGCGAACGGTGACCTTTCTCGGTCAGCGCCTTGCGCATTTTTTTGTACAACTTGCGGATGGCGTTGAAGCGCGCCAGCGAGTCCTGCTTGAGTTGCTCAAGGTTCGCAGCGGCAATCGAGCCATCTTCGTCTTCTTCCTCTTCGATTTCTTCCTCATCCATGTCGTCATCGGAGAGTTCGGCCTCGGCAACTTCGTCTTCGTTCGGGTCGACCAGACCATCGATCACCTCATCGATGCGCAACTCGTCTTTCTCGACCATGTCGGCCAGGTTCAGGATGTCCTGAATCGTCGTCGGACAGGATGAGATGGCGTGAATCATGTGCTTCAGGCCGTCTTCGATGCGCTTGGCGATTTCGATTTCGCCTTCGCGCGTGAGCAGCTCAACCGAACCCATTTCGCGCATATACATGCGAACCGGATCGGTGGTGCGGCCAAACTCGGAGTCGACGGTCGACAACGCCTGAGCGGCTTCTTCAGCAGCATCTTCGTCATCTGCAACGGTCGGCGTGGCCTCATTCATCAACAGGGTCTCAGCGTCAGGTGCCTCGTCGTACACCTGGATGCCCATCTCGTTGAATGTGGTCGTGATCGCCTCGATCTGCTCGGCATCGACCATGTCAGGCAGGTGATCGTTGATTTCAGCGTAGGTAAGAAAGCCACGCTCTTTGCCGAGCGTGATCAGCGTCTTAAGTCGCGTACGCTGCACTTCGACGTCAATCACCTTGGCCTCTGCTTTGAGCGCCTTGAAATTGGGAAAGGGAAATTCGTCGGAGTCGCGTGCGCTTTTGGGTTTGCGTGCCATGTCAAAGAGTCCGTTGCCGCGGCCGACCAGCGCCACGGGAATCATAGAAGTGAAGAGAGAGGAATGCGGGGGAACCCTCAATTATATCGAAAACCGCCTGTTTTTGATAGCTTTTTGAAGGTCATGACTGTGTTTTGTTGCCTGCATTCACGCCGCCGGGCGACGTGTATTTGAGCCTGTGTCGCGCCGTTCCAAGCTATATGCGCCTGAAATACATTTATCCAAGGGCACGCAGCTTAAGTCGGGGCAAATCCCGGCGTTGCGCGGCATGGGCAAAGCTGGAAAAGACACGCGCGTTACATTAGAGTTTCCCATAGGATTCAAAGACGTAGATCGCCATCTGGCGCGCCTCACGAGCCATTTTCGCTCGGCGCACCTCGCCAGTGCTGGATCTAGCCTAAACCCATTTCTTTGGCACGCCTCTGTAGTTCTCGCCTCTTTCGTTCGACAATTGCTTCTTCACGTAGCTTGGCAAGCGCCCCGTCAAACTCCGCATCCAGATCAAAATCCGGCTTATTGGTATCGAGGTCCGTCAATAGCGGCTGTTTTGTGGCGCGATCAATTTCAGCTTCGTCTTCAGAACCACGGAAATGTTCAGTGAGCTGGGCCTGGATGACTTCGAAATCATGGTCGCGGATATACGCAGCGACACGGCAGGCGCTACCCACTGAAGACGCATCATGTTCATCTGCGGTGACGTCAAAGCGCGCGGCGAGCGCTGGCTTCAACAGCATCCGCGCGATTAATTGTGCGCCCGAAGTTGCAGGCGCGGCCTTGCGCCGTGGCGCTGGCGCGCCCGGCTCGGGACCGCGCGATTTCCACTTTCCGAAATTACCTTTGCTGCCGGTGCTCTTGCTGGACGCAAGCGCATCTCCCCGTGGATGCGCTGCGCCTTGGGCACTACCGGAAGACGGGTTGTTTCCCGCCGCAACGGGGATCAAACGTTGAATTTCGACGACGCCCAAGCCGACAATGTCGGCGAGCTTTCTCTGCAGCATGAGGCTTAGTGCCGGGGCAGTAATTTGCGAGAGCAAAGGCTTGGCCAGCATCAGCAACCGCGTCCGGCCCTCCTCGTTGGCCAGATCAACTTGCGCAGAGAGTTCATCAAACAGGAACGACGACAGGTGCCTGGCTTGTTTAAGCTCCTCCAGAAACACGGCTTTGCCAAGTCTGCGGACAAACGTGTCGGGATCATCTTCCTGCGGCAAAAAGAGAAAGCGCACGTCCTTGCCGTCAACGATCACGGGCAGCGATTGTTCGAGTGCGCGCCATGCAGCGCGCTGTCCGGCCTTGTCGCCATCGAAGCAAAACACGAGATTGTCGGCCATACGCAATAACTTCTGCACGTGCACAGGCGTGGTCGCGGTACCTAGCGTGGCGACCGCATTCTCGACGCCATTTTGCGCCAGCGCGACGACATCCATGTAGCCCTCGACCACAATCGCTGTTTGCGTGTCGCGAATGGAACGCCGCGCATGAAAAAGACCATAGAGTTCGCGGCCTTTTTCGAATAGCGGCGTCTCCGGCGAGTTCAGATACTTTGGCTCGCCCTTGCCTATTACGCGGCCGCCGAAACCGATCACGTTGCCGCGCTGGTCGAGGATGGGAAACATGACACGATCACGAAATCGGTCATAGCGTTTGCCTTCATCATTGTCGATCACCAAACCACATTCAACGAGTGCGGAAGCGGTGTAGTCGTCGACGGCGCCTTTTAAACCTTGCCAGTCATCCGGGGCATACCCGAGCCCGAACTTCGCCGCGATTTCGCCAGTGAGTCCGCGTCCTTTGAAATACTCGATTGCTTTTGAGGTTTTTCTTAATTCCCGCCGATAAAAATTCATCGCGGCTGTCATGAATTCGCCCAGCGAAGCGGCTTCATGTGCACGCTCGACAGCTTCTTCGCGATTGGCTTCCTCTGGCAGCGCCATGCCCACACTTTCGGCAAGCTCTTTCACAGCATCGCGAAAGCCCATGCCGTTATATTCCATTAAAAATCCAATCGCGTTGCCACTCACGCCACAGCCGA